>CAITQY010000546.1 GCA_903894655.1 uncultured Gemmatimonadota bacterium | reverse complement strand
TCTGGTGGTCATCGACGGTCACGACGAATACATCGACCACGACGTGAAGGAAGTGCTGGCCACCTTCGTGGAGGACGCGCACCATCGCAATATCTCGGTGACCATCCGCGGCATCGACTTGACGCACGCGCAGGGCGGCGGCGGGCACTGACCATGTCGGCCTCGGCGCATCACGGCACGGCCGACGCACACGAGGCCGATCCGGTGTCGCGCGCGCTCGCCGCGGCCCACGGTATCCTCCCCGATCAGGGCCCGATCGGGGTGTTCATTCACCACAATACGCTGCACGCCTGTCAGCACCTGCCGTTCCACGAAGGCGTGCAGGCCGGTGCTGCTGCGCTCGGGGCGCGTCCGTACTTGAGCTTGCGTGAATTTCGCGCGGCGCTCGCCGTCGGTCGTGTGGCGGAGTCGGATGTGCGCCACGAGATCGATCGGGCGCTGGGCGATCGGGCACGCGAGCTGGTGCTGCCCGGCCTGTCGCGCGGCGCGTTGTGGGCCGAGCTCACGCTGACCGATGCCGACAGCGACGATGCCGCGGCACTCGCGTATCTGCTTCGCGCGGGCTCAGCCCGGCCGTGTCGCGAGCCGGCACGCTGGGCGGCATGCGTGGAGCGCGTCGCGCGCGGGCCGCGCCTGACGCCGCACGACACGCGACGCCTGCCACGCCATCGTGACATGCTGGTGGCACTCGGTCAGGCCGACACCGATGTCGCCGTACACGGCGAACTGATTCGGCTCTCGTCGGGCTTCCTCGATCAGGGGCAGGCGCAGGTGAGCGCGCCTTATCGCGAGAAGGGCTTCCTGCGCGCGGTGTCCGAAAGCTATGCCGACGGTGCGTCGCCTCCCCGCGCGTGCCGCAGCGTGGACGACGACATGCGCGCCGTGTTCGCGGCCAACGAACCGCCGACCGCGGTGATTCATCGCATGCTGTCGGCCCTCGGTGTCGTGGGTGACGCGGTCGAACCGTTCCTACTCGCCACCGCGCTCGCGCTGCCCGGCTGGACCGGCATGTTCGCGCGCCTGCAGCGCCACCCCGAGGAGCATCCGCACGGCGCGGCCGTGTCGCTGGAGGAGTTTCTCGCCGTGCGGCTGTTGCTCGAACATCGTGCCGTGCGGCGCGCCTGCGCATCGGCTGGATTGCCGCACGACTGGTCGGCGCTCCGACATCTGGCGCCACCACTCCCCCTGCGCGATCCGGTGCTCGACGCCTGGCTGCTGTTTTCGCTCGCGACGTCGGCACAGCTCGATGCCGCGGCGATCCTCGCCCTCACCGACGTGGCGCTCGCGACGCTCTGGGACGAGGGCGTGGCATGTACCGACATCGCGCGCCGCCAGATCTTTCAAGAGGCCTACGAGCGCTCCTATCGCACGGTGATTCTCGATGCGGTGGCGGCCCGACGTGCCCTCCCCGACGATGCGCCGACCGGCGAGCGCCCACGGGGCCAGTTCGTGTTCTGCATCGATGAACGTGAAGAGTCGATCCGTCGCGCGCTCGAAGAGCAGCACCCCGGCTACATCACGTTCGGCACCGCTGGCTTTTTCGGCGTCGCCATCGACTACATGGGGCTCGACGACCATGCCGTCGCCGCGCACTGTCCGGTCGTCGTCACGCCTGCGCACGAAGTACACGAGCAGCCCGTGTACACCGCGCTCGCACGACACGAAGTGCGGCAGCGGGTGCGCGATCGCTGGCTGGGCTGGGAGCGGCGCGCGGCGGTGGCCTCGCGCACGCTCAGCGGCGGCGCTGGCCTCTCCTTTTTGCTCGGCCCCCTCTCCGGCCTGAAAACCCTCGCGCGCGTCGCCGCGCCCCGCTCCTCGCTGCAGTGGGGCCAGCGGCTGGTCTCGCGATTGGCGCCGGTGCCCACCACGCGGCTCTCCGCGTTCCGCGTGGACGACAGCGCGCGCATCGTGGACGGCGGGAAGCCGGTCGGTTTCTCACTCGACGAGTCGATCGACCGGGTCACGGCCGTGCTTACGAATCTCGGGCTGGTGCGCGACTTCGCCCCGATCATCGTCTTTCTGGGGCACGGGTCCACCAGCCTGAACAATCCGCACGAGTCGGCGCACGACTGCGGCGCCTGCGGCGGACGGCGCGGCGGCGCGAATGCGCGCGTCTTCGCCGACATGGCGAACCGCCCCGATGTCCGTGACGGCGTGCGGCGGCGTGGCATCAATATCCCGAACGACACCTGGTTCGTGGGCGCGTTGCACGACACCGCCAGCGACAGCGTGCGCTATTACGATCTCGAAACGCTGCCGACATCGCTGGTGTCGGCGTTCGAAGAAGTGTTCGGAGCCCTCGAGATCGCGCGGCGCGAGGATGCGCTCGAACGCAGCCGTCGTTTCGACGATGCCCCGCTCGATCTCACCCCCGATGCGGCACTCCTGCACGTCGAGGCACGCTCGTCGCACCTCGCGCAGCCGCGGCCGGAGTATGGGCATTGCACCAACGCGATCTGCATCGTGGGCCGTCGACAGCTCACCCGCGGACTACACCTCGATCGGCGGGCGTTCCTGGTCAGCTACGATCCCGGCGTCGACGAGCACGACACGGTGCTCGAGCGAATTCTCGCCGCCGTGGGCCCCGTCGGGGCGGGCATCAGTCTCGAGTACTACTTCTCGTCGGTGGACAACGAGACGTTCGGCTGCGGTACGAAGCTGCCGCACAACGTCACGGGACTCATCGGCGTGATGAATGGACATCAAAGTGATCTCCGCACCGGACTGCCCCGGCAGATGGTCGAGATTCACGAGCCGATGCGCCTGTTGCTGATCGTCGATGCCTCACCGGAGTCACTGCTGACGGTCGCCTCGCGTCAGGCCGAGGTGGCGGAGTTGGTGACGAAGCAGTGGGTACAGCTGGTGGCGGTGCATCCGGAGACGGGTACCATGTCGCTCTTTCAGGACGGCGGGTTCGTGCCGTACCACCCGCAGCCGATGCTGCTGCCTGTGGTCGAGCGCTCCCCCGACTGGCATATGCAGAGCCGCGCGCACCTGCCGCCGGCTCTGGTTCGCAGTGCCTTGCCGCTCTCGGCGGTCGGTCCTCGTCTCCACCACTCGGCATGACCGACTCCGTGTTGGTCGTTCGCATCGCGTTGGCGCTCGCGATTCTAGCCCCGCTTGTGAGTGTGCTCCTGATCGGGATGCGCGTGCTGCTCTGGCGACGCACCACGTCGGAGCGATTCGTGACGGCGGTGGTGCACAGTGGACTCCTCGTGTCCATCGGCGCCGGCGCAATGGTGCTTGCGGGCTACCTCGGGCTGATCGGCGCACCGGTCAGCGGGGACATTGAGTTCGGGGACTGGCTCCGCCTCCGCGACTTTCGGATACCGGCCGTGTTGCTGGTAGACCGTATCTCCATCACGATCGCGCTGTTCGCCTCGGTGCTCACCGCTCTCGTGGCGCGCTTCTCACGCACATACCTGCACAAAGAGCCGGGCTTCACGCGCTTCTTCACGCTGCTGGGGCTCTTTGCGACCGGCACGCAGCTCGTAGCGCTGGCTGGCGCCTTGGAGCTGTTCTTCGCGGGATGGGAGCTGATCGGCATTTCATCGGCCTTTTTCATCGGTTTCTTCCACGAACGCGACGAACCCGTGCGCTCGTCGGTGCGTGCCTTCGCGACGTATCGATTCTCCGACGCCGGCTTGTTGATCGCGACCGTGATGACGTTCGAAGCGCTGGGATCCGCACGATTCTCTGCGCTTGGCGGTGCGTCCACGTTACCAGCGATGCAGTCCACCGCGATCGCGCTGCTGTTCCTGCTGTCGGCCATGGGCAAGTCGGCGCAGCTGCCATTTTCAGGCTGGCTGCCGCGTGCGATGGAAGGGCCCACTCCGTCGAGTGCGTTGTTCTACGGCGCCGTGTCGATTCATGCCGGTCTGTTTCTGCTCTTGCGCGTCTGGCCGATACTGGACGTGTCACTGATCGCCCGCACAATGGCGGTGATTGTCGGACTCAGCACGGCGGTGTATGCAGCGGCCGTCGTGCGCGTGCACACCGACGCCAAGGGGGCGCTGGCGCACGCCACGCTGGCGCAGGTCGGCTTGATCTTGGCCGAGATTGGTATGGGCTGGACCACGCTCGCTCTCGCCCACCTCGTCTGTCACGCGTTTTTGCGGTTGGGGCAGTACTTGAAGGCGCCGAACATGATTCACGACAGCCATCGGCTTGGACACACGCATCGCCGGCCGAGCTGGCTGGAGCGACGGTCCCCGCGACTGGCCGCACGGGTGTATGCCGCATCGGTGCATCGACTCCGACTCGATGATCTCATCGACGCGATGCTGTCGCCGATACTCGGCACGGCCCGCGTACTGGACCGCGTCGATCAGCGCGTCCGCCGCGCACTCTCCATCGAGTCGGGCGCGGATTCATGACATCATTCTCAGCACCGTGGGAGGCGCTCATTTTCTGCGTCGTCCTGTTGGCGGCGCCCGTGCTCGCCCTGCCCGGACGGCGACCGGTGTTGCCGCTGTTTGCGCTGATCTTCACGCAGGCGATTGCGTTTTTTTCGGGGAACGGCGCGATCGCCTACGCGGCTGTGGCCGGCGGGGCGTTGGTGCATGCAGCGGGAGCGTGGCACCTCACGCGCACCGGAGCACTGATGCTGCTCACGACGGGCGGCCTCGCCGCGGCTGCCGCGGTGAGTCTCCATCTCGGCCATCTCACCATAGCCTTGGTGCTGTCGTGCATCGCGATCGCCATGCGTACGGGCGTCATGCCACTGCATGTCGGCGTCGCCCAGCTGTGCGATCGGGCGCCCGCCGTGCAGACACAGCAGCTCGCCTCCACGATCGCGCTCGTCTTCATCCACCTGCGCTTTGTGGATCACCACGCCGCCGCGATGACGCTGGCGCCCTGGCTCATCCGCGGCGGTGCCGTCGCGGCGATTGGCGCCGCCCTGATCACACTGGTCCAGAAGGACCTGCGTGGCTTCTATCGCGGCACGACCACCATGCACGGCGGCATGGTGCTCGCCGCGCTTGGCACGGCCAGCTCCGGCGGATTCGCGGCGGCCTTACTGGTGATGGTGACGATGGGCCTGGCGCTCGGCGGCATCGGCATCATGACCAGCGCCCTCGAGTCACGGGTCGGTCCCGTGTCGTTCAGCGGCCCCGGCGGCCGTGTCCTCGCGTTCCCGGTGCTGGCGGCCGCCTTTGCCTTGTTCGGTGGTGCCGGCGTCGGCTTGCCCGGCATGGCCGGTTTCGTGGCCGACGACCTCCTGCTGCACACGCTCTGGATGGAGAGCCCGGTCAGCACCGTCGCCATCATTCTCGCCAGTGCGTTCCTGGCGGTCGCCACGCTCACGGCGTACGCGAAGACGTTTCTCGGCCACGGCACGCCGTCCATCACGCCCGATCTGCTCACGCGCGAGCGCATGGTCGTGGCGACGCTCCTCGTCCTCCTGCTCGTGCTCGGCTTTATGCCGGGCGTGCTGCTCACCCCAGCCGACGCCTTTCTGAGTGCGACGCCACCGGCGTAGGCTCTACCTTGTCGTGCTGCGACCGAAACATGAGGAGCCGTGCGTTGACCGACGCAGCGGCGTTCCGCGGCGCGGTCTCACGTAGCGCATTTCGCGGGCACGGATCCGCGAAGTTGGCCCGCTGGGCGAGTGGACGATTCCCCTCCCCACGGGTAAGCTCTCCCGTATGACCTCCCCCGAAAGACCCGTCTGCCTCATCACCGGTGCGGCCACCGGTATCGGCGCCGCCTGCGCCCGCACCTTCGCCCGCCACGGCTGGGACGTCGGCATCTGCTCGCTCGATGACGACACCCGACCCGCCGCCGAGGCGGTGGCAGCCGAATGCACCGCGCTCGGTGCGCGAGCCGAGGTGGTGCTGCTCAACGTCACCAGCGACGACAGCTGCCGCGCCGCCGCCTCCACCATGCGCGCACATTTCGGACGCACCGATGCGCTGGTGAACTGCGCCGGGACCACGCGCTTCATTCCGCACGCCGATCTGGAGGCGTTGCCCGACAGTGAGTTCGCGCGCACGTACGACGTGAATCTCACCGGGACCTTTCGCATGATCCGCGCCTGTCGCGATCTGCTGCGCGAGTCGGGACGCGGGGCGGTAGTGAACCTCTCGAGTATCGCCGGCACGGCGGGGCTGGGGTCGAGTGTGGCCTACGCCGCGTCGAAGGGCGCCGTGAGTACGCTCACGCTGTCCTTGGCCCGCGCCCTCGCGCCGGACATCCGCGTGAACGCGATCGCTCCCGGTTATGTGAGTGGTGGCTTGCCCAGTCGCGTGCTCGACGGCGACAAACTGAAGGCGGTTGAAGAGAAGTATCTGGTCACGCAGGCGCTGCCGCGGCTGCTGCAGGTGGACGAGGTGGCGGGGCTGGCGTACTTCCTCGTGGCCGGCGCCCCCGGCATCACCGGCGAAGTGATTCGCATGGATAACGGGTTGCATCTCTATGCATGATTCCACGGACACTGCGATGTCGCCGCGCATCGGATTCATCGGCACGGGGCTCATCGGCACGCCAATGGTGCAGCGCCTGCTCGAGTGCGGGCTGTCGGTCACCGTGTGGAACCGCACGCCCAACAAAGCCACGCCACTCGTGGCGTTCGGCGCGACCGTCGCCGAGTCGCCGCGTGCGCTGGCCGAGTCGTGCGACATCGTGTGCTTATGCCTCACGAACACGACGGCGGTACACGACGTGGTGTTCGGCGCACAGGGCATCGACGCCGTGCTGCGCACGGGTCAACTGCTCATCGATCTGTCGAGTATCGCCCCTGACGCCACGCGCGAGATGGCGGAGCGGTTGGCGGGCGCGTGCGGCGCGCGCTGGATCGACGCCCCGGTGTCGGGTGGATTGCCGCTGGCGCGTGCGGGAAAGCTCATTGTGTTTGCCGGTGGCGCCGTGCACGACATTGCGCGCGCGGCGCCGGTGTTCGAGGCCCTGTCGCAGCGCGTGACGCACATGGGTGGTCATGGCGCCGGTCAGCTGGCGAAGAGCTGCAATCAGATGATCGTGGCCTGCAATTTGGTGACGATCGCCGAGATGCTGGCGTTCGCGAGTACATCTGGCATCGACGCCACGCAGCTGCCGGGCGCGTTGGCCGGTGGCTTTGCCGATTCACTGCCGCTCCAGATATTCGGACCGCGCATGGCGGCGGGCGTCGACAGCCCGCGGATCGGTGGACTGGGCACCTTCCGCAAGGACATCGATCAAGTGGTGCGTCTGGCCGGCGAGTGCGGAGTCTATGCGCCGATGGCGACGCGCGCCGCCGAGCTGTTGTTGGAAGCGAGCCAAACGGAGAGCGTCGGGGCCGATCCGGATGTGTCGCGCATCATCGCCCTCTTCCTTGAGAGGGTCACGACCGGCGACGCCTCGGGCACGCGGTAATGCACGCATGACGAAGCGCTTCCGCTCGGCCAACATCCACGAGGGAATGCTGCGCGCGCCGACGCGCGCGTTTCTGCACGCCCTCGGACAGGACGACGACGAGATCGCCCGTCCGCACATCGGCGTGTTTCACACGGGCGGTGAGATGAGCCCGTGCAACATGCTGCTGCGCGAGCAGGCGCTGCACGCCAAGACGGGGATCTACGCGGCGGGCGGCATGCCGCACGAATGCCCGGTGGCGTCGGTGTCGGATGGTTTGTCGATCGCGCACAGCGGCATGCGTTTCTCGTTGGTCTCGCGCGAGATCATCGCCGATAGCGTCGAAGCATCCACCCGCGGGCATCAGTGGGACGGCATCTTCGCCATCGGTGGCTGCGACAAAAATCTGCCCGGCCTCATGATGGGCATCGTGCGCTGCAACGTGCCCGGCGTGTTCGTGCACGGCGGCGCGGCGTTGCCTGGGCATTTCCGCGGACGCGACACCAACATTGGCGAGACGTACGAGATGATCGGCAAGGTGCTCGCGAGCGAAGCGACCGAGGGCGATCTGCATGAGATCACGCATTCCTGCCTGCCAACGGCGGGATCGTGCGCCGGTCAGTTCACGGCGAATACGATGGGCATGGTGTCGGAAGCACTGGGACTAGCTCCCATCGGCTCGAGCATGATTCCCGCCGTCTACAGCGAACGCGCGCCGCTCATGCGACGCGCCGGCGTGGCGCTGATGCGGGCCGTGATGGGGGATGGTCCGTTACCGCGCGATATCGTGACGCACGCCGCGCTCGAGAATGCCTGTGCCGTAGTGTCAGCCACGGGTGGGTCGACCAACGCCGCGTTGCATCTGCCAGCGATCGCGCACGAGGCCGGCATCCGCTTTCACCTCGATGACGTGGCCGCGGTGTTCGCCCGCACGCCGCTAATCGCCGACCTCCAGCCGGGCGGCCGCTTCCTGGCGCGCGACCTCTACCACGTGGGCGGCGCCGGCGTGGTCATGCGCGCGCTGCTCGAGGCGGGCGCCCTGCACGGCGACTGCCTTACGTATACGGGGCGTACGTTGGCGCAAGAACTCGAGAGTGCTGCGCTCCCCGACGGCGAGGTGGTGCGTACGGTGGCGAACGCCCGCTCGGTAGACGGCGGCGTGACGATGCTCACCGGCAACCTCTGCCCCGACGGCGCGCTGCTGAAAACGGCGGGACTCGCTACCCTGGTGCATCGCGGCCCGGCGCGGGTGTTCGAATCGGAGGAGCAGGCGCAGGCGGCGGTGCGCGACCAGCGCTACGCCCGCGGCGACGTGATCGTGATCCGCAACGAAGGCCCACGAGGCGGCCCGGGCATGCGCGAAATGCTCGGGATCACCGCGTTGATTTACGGGCAGGGGATGGGCGCCGACGTGGCGCTGCTGACCGACGGCCGCTTCAGCGGCGCCACCCGAGGCCTGTGTATAGGCCATGCGGGGCCGGAAGCGGCCGATAGAGGCCCGATCGCCCTGCTCCGCGATGGAGATATGATCTCGATCGATGCGCGCCCTGAGGCGCGCCGTATCGCCGTGGAGCTGAGCGACGAGGAGCTGACCGCACGATTGGCGGCGCTACCGGAGGCGGTACCGGTGCGACTCGGCGGGGTGTTGGAGAAGTACACCCGCCTGGTGGGCCCGGCGCATCAGGGCGCGGTGACGCACTCGGGCGCGGTGGAGTGGCCGGCAGACGGCTAGCTACCGCGGCGCCGCCGGCATGGCGGGCATGCACATCACGAAGATCTGGTAGCGCGTCTGCCCTGCCGCTACCCGAAGCGTCTCGTTCACCCGCGCCTCGGCATCCGTTCCCAGCAACGCTTCCGCGTTGATGTTGAACAGGCAGTCGGCCTGCTCCCAGCGAAAGCGCAGCGATCCCTCGTTCGGGGAATCACGTGGCTCGGGGGTACGCGCCCACTTCGCGGCGCGCAGCAGTTCGTAGAAGCGGACCGCTTCCGGGCCCACGCCAAGCTCCGTGCCGCCGGCCGCGGTGATCCGACATCCGGGAACCCGTTTCTGCGTGCGCCAGTCGTCGATCGTATCGTTCTCGACCTCGACGACCATGTGCCGCTCGTCGCGCAAAAAGCGCGCCGCCGCGGCACAGTGCGACGTATCAGCAACGCGTGGCGCGACCATCAGCGCCAGCAGGGCAGCAATCACCATCGGGTCGATGACCTCCGCACCGCAGCACGCGGTGCTAAAATACGCGAATCCTTGGCCGGCGCGACGTAGCGCGGCATGTACAGTTCCGTAGAGTCTAATACCATGCTGACCGGCGAACGTCCCACCCTCGCCCAATTCATCATCGAAGAACGCCGGCGGGCGCCGGCGGCCACTGGCGATTTCGATGCGCTGATCACCGACATTGCGCTGGCCTGCAAGGCGATTTCCCAGCGCGTGGCGCGTGGCGTGCTCGTCGATGACGAACGCACGGGGCGCACCCGCAATGTGCACGGCGAGGAGCAGCAACCGCTCGATCTTGCCGCCAATGACCTGTTCCTGCGGGCCGCCGAATGGGGCGGCCATCTCGCCGGGATGGTGTCGGAAGAGCTCGAGCTCCCGTATCAGATTCCCCCGCATCTCCCGCGCGGCAAGTACCTGCTCCTGTTCGATCCCCTCGACGGCTCGTCGAACATCGATGTGAACATGTCGGTCGGCAGCATCTTCTCGGTGTTGCGTGCGCCGACGCCAGGGGCGCACGCTGAAGTGGCGGACTTCCTGCAGCCCGGCACGGCGCAAGTCTGCGCCGGCTACGCCGTATATGGACCGAGCACGATGCTGGTGCTCACATTCGGTCGTGGCACACACGGGTTCACCCTCGACCCTCAGCTGGGCGAGTGGGTGCTGACGCATGCGCAGCTGCGCGTCGGCCCGGCGACCCGCGAGTTTGCCATCAACGCCTCAAACCACCGCTTCTGGGAGCCGGCCGTTCGACGTTACGTCGACGAATGCCTCGCCGGCGCCAGCGGTCCGCGCGGCGTCGACTTCAACATGCGCTGGATCGCGTCACTGGTGGCCGAAGCGCATCGTATTCTCATGCGTGGCGGCGTGTTTCTGTATCCCCGCGACAGCAAGTCCGCCACGAAAAACGGCCGGTTGCGCATGCTCTACGAAACCAATCCCATCGCGTTCCTCATCGAGCAGGCCGGTGGGATGGCGAGCACCGGCGCGAGTCGCATGATGGACGAACAGCCGACGGGGTTGCATCAGCGCAGCGGCTTTGTGTTCGGCTCCAGTGAAGAGGTGCTGCGCATCGAGCAATATCACCGGGAGCTGGCCGACGCGTAGATCGGCTGGACCGCGACGGCAACAGCAACCGTAACCGCCAGAACACGGATCACACCGAAATCACCGAACCAACACGGATCAGCTGAAAAGTG
>CAITQY010000545.1 GCA_903894655.1 uncultured Gemmatimonadota bacterium | reverse complement strand
GCAACACCCTGGTCGGGATCGGTAGTGTGGTCGGTATCGGCGTCGAGACTGGTGCTGACGTGCAAGTCGGCACGCTGTCCGTCGTGCCGAAATTCGCCGTGCTCGAGGCCGGTGGCGTGTACGTGGGCGTACCGGTGGCGCGGCTGCGCTGAATTGCCGCAACGGCAACCGCAAAAGCAACTGCCGGAACACGGAGGGGGCGGATTCCACTGATGACACAGATAAGCAAACAGCGCGGTTCGCTTCTCACGGTTCGCTTCTCGCGGTTCGTGTATCTGTGATATCGGTGCAATCCGCTTAATCCGTGTTCCAGCAGTTGCTTTTGCAGTTGCTTTTGCGGTTGCCGTTGCGGCCGCCTGACGAACTCTGATTCTGTCAGTAGAATTCCTGACAGCACCGACCACCCCGCCCTTTCAACACTGGACCAATGGCCGCCTCGAGTTTGCTCGCCCTGATCGATGACATCTCGACGCTGCTCGACGACGTCGCGGTGCTCACCAAGGTGGCGGCGACGAAGACGACTGGAGTGATGGGTGATGACCTCGCGTTGAATGCGGAGCAGGTGTCGGGGGTGCATGTCGATCGGGAGCTGCCGGTCGTGTGGGCCGTGGCCAAGGGGTCGTTCGTCAACAAGCTCATCCTGGTGCCGGCGGCGCTGCTGATCAGCGCGTTCCTGCCCGTGGCGATCATGCCGCTGATGATGATCGGCGGTCTGTTCCTCTGCTTCGAAGGCGTCGAGAAGCTCGCGCACAAGTACCTGCATCAGGACGACGAATTGCAGCACGGTGAACTGCTCAAGGCCGTGGCCGATCCGACCGTGGATCTGGTGGCCTTCGAGCAGGACAAGGTCAAAGGCGCCGTGCGTACCGACTTCGTGCTGTCAGCGGAGATCGTGGTGATCACGCTCGGCACCATGGCCACCGCACCGCTCGTGCAGCAGGTGGTCGCGCTCAGTGCCGTGGCGATCGGGGCCACGGTGCTCGTGTACGGACTGGTGGCCGGCATCGTGAAGCTCGATGACCTTGGGCTCGCGCTGCACCGTCAAACGGACGCGACTGCCCGAGCGGTGGGTGCGTTCGTTCTGCGGGCGGCGCCGCTGCTCATGAAGAGCCTCTCCGTGCTTGGCACGGCGGCCATGTTCACCGTTGGTGGCAGCATCATTGCCCACGGCGTGCCGGCGATTGAGCACGTGGTGGAAGGCGTGGGTCACTCACTTACGGAACGCAGTGCCGTGCTCGCGTTCATCGCCACTACCGTCATCGACGCCGTCGTCGGTCTCGTGTCCGGTGCGATAGCGGTAACGCTGTTCACCGTGGCCAAGAAGGTGGTCGGGAAGGGGAAGTAGCGCCGACGCGTTACCGTACGGGCTTAGGGGTCGTGGGAGGAAGGGGCTCCTCGCGATCCACTGCTCCCCAGTCGCGTTTCGGCGCGCCGCGTTTCGGTCCTTCACGTGGCTTCTCCTTAGTGACTGGCTTGGCCGGGAGGCGTTTGCGCCCTTGGCCGCCTTTGCCGCCTTTCATCGCCTCCTGCCTCGCGATGATGCGGTGCGTGATCGACGCGGCATAGCGGTCGCCGATCTTCGAGATGCCCTTGAGCACATCGGTACCGGCGTGGCCATGACGAGAGCAGCGCAGAACGTACGGATGAGACGCATGAGCGAATCCGACCGGAAGGTGAGTGTGGGTACGACAGGAATTCTAGCGGCCCCGGGTTCATTGTCCGGGCCGCTCGCATGCGCTTTCTTTGCGAGCATGGTGCCCGCGCCGTTCCCGTCGTTTGACCCCGAGCATTTCAGCGTGCTCCGCGCCTTCCTGCGCTGGTCGGCGCGCCGGGCGTTGCGATGGTTCTATCGGGAGACCGTGGTCGTGCCGCTGGGGGTGGTCCCGGCATCGGGGCCGGTGTTGTTCGTCGGCAACCACCCCAACGACCTGCCCGACGTGCTGTTGGGGCTGCAGGCGTGCCCCCGTCATGTGCGCTATCTGGCCACGATCGCCGCCGGTGCCGGTGGTGCGGCCGGAAAGGGCTACGTGGCCATGGGGGTCATCCCGGTCACCCGGGTCCGCGACGCGCGGAAAATGCGGGCCATGGGCGTCGACATGGCCGCCGTGAACGCCGAGGCCGGACGCCGGATGGCGCAAGCGTTCGCCCAGGGGCACGTGGTCGGCGTCTTCCCGCAGGGCGGCGTGCATGACAATCCGCAAATCGGCAGATTGCGCACCGGTGTAGCGATGATGGCGCTTGAAGCGATTGATAATGGCTCGGTATACGACATAACGGTCGTTCCGTTCGGGATCCAGTACGAGGCCCCGCGCACTGGTGGATCCGACGCCATGGCGGTGGTCGGGCGCGGCTGGTCGCTGCGGGGATGGCGCGCGGAACGGCTGGCTCAGGGGCTCGAGGCCGGGGTGTCGGCCCTCACCGACCAGCTTCGTACGTCGCTTGTCGCTGTCACGCGTAATGCGCCCGACTGGGAATCGCGCACCGAGTGCGACGAACTCGTGGCCGCCGTGGCCGCGGTGGCCGCGGTGCATCCGCTTGCCACGACCGCGTCGCCGGCGCCGCTGCTGGAGCGGGCCGCCCACTTGGTACCGCTGGCCGAGCCGCTGGTGGTGAACCGCCGTTCCGATGCTGCCACGCCGCACGCGGGTCGCGTGCATACGTTCGTCTCCGAACTTTCCCATCTCGTGCACGAGGCTGGCGGCCTCCGCACCTCGGCCCGCGACCACGCCCGCATGTTGCAGGGTGTTGGCCTTGCTGCCGAAGCGCGTCTCACGCCGCTCTGGGCGTTGCTGCTGATGACCCCGGCGGCGCTAATCGGGTGGCTTACCCATGGGCCGATTTTCTGGGTGGTGTGGCGCCTGGCGCACCGGTTCGCGAAGGCCCGTTCCGACGTGGTCGCCCGGGCGTTCGTGCCGGGACTGCAGGTGGTGGCTGCGTGGTATCTGCTGCTGGCCGTGGTGGCCATCTCGGCGCTGGTGCTCACCGGCGAGGCCACCTGGCTCTCCGTCGTGGTGCTCCTGTTGCTGGTCACGCAGCTCCCCAGGACGGCCGATGTCGCCGTGGCCTGGCGCGACGGCTGGCGTGGTCGCGCGCTGGTGTGGCGGGTGCAGCGCTGGCCGGCGGCTCGCCGAGCGGAGATCGTGCGCGTGGCGGAGGCCCTGCGCAGTGAGTGGCGAGCGGGCCCGTGAGCGCGTTGTAATCGGGGTGACAGGAGCGTTATCGGCCGGCTCCCATTACTCTCACGAATGACCGTTTTTGCACATCTCCTGCAGGCGCAGGTATGACCCTGATCTCGATCGGGAACGCGCGGGTGGATTTCGGTGCGTCCGAGATCTTTCGCGACATCTCCCTGACCGTCGGCTTCGGCGACCGCTGGGCCGTGGTCGGCCGCAACGGCACCGGCAAAACCACGCTGGTCCGCCTGATCACTGGCGACCTGACGCCCACGAGTGGCTCCGTGGCGCGTATGCCCGGGCTGCGCGTGGCGCTCATGGACCAGCACCGTCGTTTCCCCGATGGCATGACCCTCTGGGAAATCGTGGCCGACGCGTTTGGTGATCTGCGGTCGCTCGAGGCGTCGCTGGCCACGCAGGCGGCGAATCTCGAGCATGATCACGGCGAAGAGGCGATGGAGAAGTACGGCCGCGATCTCGAACGGTTCGAACGCGAGGGTGGTTATCAGATGGCCGCCAAGGTCGACGCGGTGCTGATGGGTGTCGGCTTCGATCCCGAGGCCGCCAAAGCCACCAGCATCGGCACGCTCAGCGGCGGTGAACGCGGGCGGGTGGCGTTGGCCCGTCAGCTCGCCACGCCGGCCGAAATCCTGCTGCTCGACGAACCGACCAATCACCTCGATCTCGAAACGACGGCGTGGCTCGAGCAGTATCTGCGCGACACCGATCGCACCGTCGTCTGCATCAGCCATGATCGCGCCTTTCTCGCGGTGATGGCCAATCATGTGCTGCATTTCGAGGGTGGCTCCGCCTTTTCCTACGAAGGCAGCTACGAGTCGTTCCTCATTCAGCGCGAAGAGAAACGGCTCACGCAACAGCGTCAGTTCGACAAGCAGCAGTCCAAGATCCAGTCGGAAACCGACTACATCGCGCGCAATCTGGCCGGTCAGAATACCAAGCAGGCCAAGGGACGCCGCAAGTTGCTGGCGCGCATGCCGCGCCTGTCGGCGCCCATCGGTGGTGACGGGGTCATGGCGCTGCGCTTGTCGGCCGGCGATCGCAGCGGCGATCGTGTGATCGAAGCCGAACATGTGACCGTGGCGGTGGAAACGCCGAATGGCACGCGCGAATTGTTGCGCGACGTGAACGTGGTGCTCGAGCGCAATGAGGTGGTCGCACTCGTGGGCCCGAACGGCGCTGGCAAAAGCACGCTCATCAAGACGCTGGTCGAAGAGCATCCGGCGCATGCGGGTCGCGTGAAGATGGGACCCAGCACGACGGTGGCGTACTACCGTCAGGACGTGGGGCACCTGCCGCTCGACAGCACGATCTACGAAGCCATCGCCACCCAGCGTCCGCTCTGGGAGCGTCGTCAGGTGCAGGGACACTTGGGTCGTTTCGGATTCAGCGGCGACGAAGTGCAGCGCACGGTGGGCACGCTCTCCGGCGGTGAGCGGGCGCGCGTCGCGTTGGCGCTGCTCACGCTCTCCACCAACAACCTGCTCATTCTCGACGAGCCCACCAATCACCTCGACGTGGAAAGCATCGAAGCGCTCGAGGATGCGATCGAGGCGTACGAGGGCAGCTGTCTCATCGTGAGTCACGATCGCGCCGTGCTGCGCGGGTTGGCTACGCAGGTGTGGGAAGTGAAGGATCAGCAGCTGATCATCTTCCCCGGCAGCTTCGTGGAGTGGGAAGCGCTGCGGGCCGAGAACAAGATCAAGGCCGAGAAGGACGCGCGGGAGATTTCCCAGCGCGAGTCGGAGAAGAACGCCAAGGTGCGCGATCGCGAACGTGAGCTGCAGCGTGAGCGTGAGCGGGCCGACAAGGCCAAGGGAACGGCGTCTGACACGTCGCGGGGGAAGGGTGGCCACGCCGGTGGTCACGGCAAGACGGCGGCCCCCACGTCGAACGATGTGCGCAAGGCGCAGCGGGCGGCCGACAAGGCGCTGAGCGACGCCGAGCTGCGGGTGTCGATGCTGGAAGCGAAGATCGCGGGCATTACCGAGGATCTGGATGATGCCACCTTGTACGATTCGCCGGCTGGTGTGCAGAAGGCGGCGGCGTTGGGCAAGGCGCTCGACGACACGCGCGATGCACTCGATGACGCGGTGCATGACTGGACCGCGGCGGCCGAACGGGTGCAGCAGCTGAAATCGTAACGGCAACGGCCAGAACACGGATGCCGCGGATTTCACGGAACCAACACGGATAAGAAAAAAACGCAGTCTGCTTATCCGTGTTGGTTCCG
>CAITQY010000544.1 GCA_903894655.1 uncultured Gemmatimonadota bacterium | reverse complement strand
TGCGGCGTTCGCCCGATTTGCTCGGCCGCGGCGTGGAACGGGCGCTGCACGCGATCCTCGATGATACGATCGACAGCTTCTTCCCGATCATGCAGCAGATCGACGAGTTCATCGACGGGCTCGAGGAGCGGGTGTTCGTGGAGTTCGACGAAACGGCGTTGCGCGACCTGTTTCATGTGAAGCGGTTGGTGCTGTCGCTGCGTCGCTATCTGCAACCGTCGCGCGAAGTCATGAACGTGCTCACGAATCGTCCGAGCACGTTGTTGACCGCCGACGTGCAGCTCTATTTCCGGGACATCTACGATCACGTGCTGCGTATCAACGATGCACTCGATACATATCGCGATCTGCTCAGCAGCACGATGGACGCGTATCTCACGCAGGTGTCGAATCGTCTGGGAGCGACCACCAAGGCGCTGTCGGTGGTGGCCACGATGTCACTGCCGTTCGTGGTGGTGAGCGGCATGTGGGGCATGAACTTCACCAAGATCCCCTTGTCGGGGTGGCCGCATGGCTTCTGGGCGCTCCTGATCGCCCAGCTCTGCTTGGGCGGGCTGCTACTTTTGTTCCTGCGGCATCGCCGGGTGCTGTGACCGGCCCGCTCGCCCGCGCGTTCTCCACTTCTCCTTCTCTGCCCGATGTTCTGCCCTGAATGCGGGACCTGGAACCGGGCGGCGGCCGCGCGCTGCACGCGGTGCGGTGTGCTGCTCCCGGACGTGTCGGCTCCGCCCATCGACATCCCCGATGAGGAACTGCGCGAACTGCGCGTGGCCACGGGGAATCGCTATACGGTGGTGAAGCGGCTGGGCAGCGGGGGCATGGCGCATGTGTATCTGGCGAAGCATGCCGTGCTGGCGCGGCCGCTGGTGATCAAGGTGCTGCACCGCACCTTGGCGCAGGAGCCGGAGATGCGCGAACGGTTCCGGCGTGAGGCCGAAGCGGCCGCGCGGCTGATTCACCCGTACATTTGCGCGATCGCGGACATGGGCACGGCGGGGGATATCGAGTATCTCGCGATGCCGTACTACGCGGGTGGCTCGCTGGCCGACATGTTGTCGCGGCGGAAGACGGTGTCGGCCAGTTCGGCCGCGTCGATCGCGGTGCAGGTCGCATGTGCGCTCGATTACGCGCACCGCCACGGCGTGGTGCACCGTGACATCAAGCCCGACAACATTCTGTTCGACGAAGACGGGAACGTCGCGCTTACCGATTTCGGCATCGCCACCGCGCGATTCCACGGCCGTCTCACCGCCAATGGGCGCGCGATGGGCACGCCGCATTATATGTCGCCTGAGCAGGCGATGGGCAAGCTGGTGGACGGCCGCAGCGACCTGTACGCGGTGGGCTTGTTGCTGTACGAAATGCTGCTGGGGCATCCGCCGTTCGATGGGGAAGACTCGTATGCCGTGGGATACAAGCACGTGCACGAGACGCCGGTGGCTCCCGATCAGGTCGACACGCGAATCCCCACAGGATTGAGCGCGATCACGATGAAGTGCCTCTCGAAACAGGCCGTCGATCGGTATGATCGCGGCTTCGAACTCGCCGATGCGCTGATCGGGTTCTTGGGGCAGGCCCCGGGTGCCGAACTGCGCGCCGCCCGCTCGTCGCGTCCCTCAGGACTCACGCCGTTCTGATCTTCACCACTGACACTGCTGGTCACATGCAACTGCACGCCGAAATCCTCACGGTGCACACCACCCATCCGTTCATCATCGCCCGCGGTGGTTTCAGCGAGTATCGCGTGGTGTGGGTGCGGTTGCGGGATACCGATGGCGCAGAAGGGTGGGGCGAGGCGGCGCCGAGCCGCTTCTACGGCGAAACGGCGGACAGCGTCATGGCGGCGATGGCGCAGTTCGCCCCGGTGCTCGAGCACGCGAACAGCTGGTCGATCGACGCCATCGAACATGCACTGGAGAAGACGCTGCGTTGGAACGCCGCCGCGCGCTGTGCGATCAGTTCGGCGTTGCACGATCTGGCGGCCAAGCGCCTTGGGGTGCCGCTCTGGAAGCTGTGGGGGCTCGATGCCAAGGCGGCTCCCCGTTCCACATTTACGATCGGCATCGCGCCCGATGCCGAGACGCTGCGCGCCCGCGTGCGTGACGCGGCCGCCTATCCGATTCTCAAGATCAAGTTGGGCTCGTCTTGGGATCGTGAGGTGCTGCGTATCGTGCGCGAGGAAGCGCCAAACGCCACGCTGCGTGTCGACGCCAACGCGGCCTGGACGCCAAAGCAGGCCTTGGGCATGCTGCAGTCGCTCACCGACGCGGGCGTGGACATGCTCGAGCAGCCGCTGGCGCCGCACGATATCGATGGGTTGCGCTTCGTGCGCGAGCGCTCGCCGATTCCGGTGATCGCCGACGAATCGTGCATCGTGGCGGCCGACATTCCCAAGCTCGTGGGTGCGGTGGACGGCATCAACATCAAGCTCGCCAAGTGCGGATCGCTGCGCGAAGCGATGCGCATGATCGCCGTGGCGCGCGCCCACGGGATGCGTGTGATGTGTGGCTGCATGATCGAAACGACGCTCGGGATCGCGGCGGCTGCACACTTCTCGCCGCTGCTCGACGATGCCGACCTCGACGGAGCGG
>CAITQY010000543.1 GCA_903894655.1 uncultured Gemmatimonadota bacterium | reverse complement strand
TGCGCCTCGGGGATCATGAGGTCGGAGAGGGCGATCAGGTCGCCGCGGTTGATGTGCAGCAGTGCCGAATCGACCACGGCCATGACGGCTGATCGTGTGGCGGTCGTCGGGCCCGCTGTCTTGCCCGGGATCGACGCGCAGCCGGTCAGGGCGGCAAGGAGAACCAGGGTCACACGTGCTGCGTGCATGCGTTGGTGGGCGAGGGGAGGAGGTTGACTAGCCAACGCGACTTGAGGCTGGCGGTGCGATGAACCGATGGGAACGCTGTTCGTACGCGTGCGCCATGGCGAGCAGTTTTGCATCGGTGCCAGGAAGGCCCACGAACGACAGGTTGCCGGCGGGCATGCCGTTCGCGCCGTAGCCGGCCGGTACGGAGACCTCGGGCAGTCCGAGCCAATTGCCATAGCCGAGCGTGGTGCGCACATCCGGCCACGGATCGGTGGCGAGGGGCGCACCGAACGGCATTGTGGGATAGATCATGGCGTCGATGCGCTTCGCACGAAACGACGCCGCCAGCTCGGCCACGATCGTTTCGCGCGAGCGGGCGAACGACAGACTCGCGGCGTCTGCCTCATACGGCTGGGTGATCAGCCCATTCGTGGCGTCCCACTCGACGGGGAGGACATCGTAGAATGCGCGAAAGGCGGCCAGGCCGCGCTTCACATTTTGCTCGGCATTTCGCGCGGCGTTCCCGCCTTGGCCAGCGAAGTAGCGCAGCAGGGCGTTGGCCGTTGGCGCGGGCGCGTTGTGATTTGGCGCCACATCACCGCGTGCCTTCGCGGCAGCGGCGAATTGCTCGCGCACATCGGCCCGGTTCACCGACGGTACGAACGGTTCGATGATCGCTCCGGCGCTCGCGCAGTCGGCGACGGCGCGGTCGAAGACGGCGAGCGCTTCGGTCGTCATCTGCGCGCGCGGAACGTGAAACTCCACGAGGCCCAGTCGCGCGCCCACCAGTGCATCGTCGCGGAGCGCACGCAGTTGGCCGCGCGCGTAGCGCGTTCGATCGGCGAGGCCGTCGGACGCATCGGGGCCGGCGATCGCATCCAGCATGAGTGCGGCGTCTTGTACCGATCGCGCGAGCGGGCCGTGCGTATCGAGAAACGGCCAGGTGGGAATGACGCCCGTGCGTGGTACCAGCCCGAACGAGGGCTTCATGCCGACGACGCCCGTGAATTGCGCCGGAATGCGATTGGAGCCACCGTCATCGGTGCCGAGTGCGGCGAAGGCCATCCCGCAGGCCACGACGACGGCCGATCCGGCGCTCGAGCCCCCGGGTGTACGGAGGCCGTCGCGATCGTGAGGATTGCGCACCTGCCCAGTGAGTGAGCTGGTCCCGTTGCCACGGTAG
The DNA here is from genome assembly GCA_903894655.1 of uncultured Gemmatimonadota bacterium. GTDB lineage: Bacteria > Gemmatimonadota > Gemmatimonadetes > Gemmatimonadales > Gemmatimonadaceae > Gemmatimonas. The sequence continues at coordinate 3,148 of CAITQY010000543.1, read as the reverse complement.
GCGAAGTCGTCGGCGGCGGTTTTTCCGAGCAGGACCGCACCGGCCGCGCGCAATCGTTGTACTTCGAGGGCGTCGCGCGTGACCGCATCGGGAAACAGTCTCGCCCACTCGGCGCTCGACGCGGTGGTGGGCATGCCTTGCATGTCGTAGATCGATTTCGCGAAGAGCGGGACGCCGTCGAGTGGCCCGATGAGGGCGCGGCGCTTCGCGCGTGCGTCGGACGCGCGGGCTTCGTTGAGAGCGGTGGTGGCGAGTTGATCGATGGCGCGCAGCGCGTCGTTGTTGGCGCGGCAGCGGGCAAGCGCTGCCGTGGTCACCTCAACGGCGGAGAAATCCCCACGAAGGCGGCCGGCCTGATACTGCGCAATGGTGCCCGCGAGGGGATCGTCGGCGCGGTGTGGCCAGCCCACGAGCGGGATCGCGAGCAGGGCGCTGAGGTGCGAAACGGCTTCACGGCGCGTGGGCGACATGGCGAGTGTGGCCGGAATGAGAGAGCGTGCCGCGTGGCGGCCGCGAGCGGATGCCGGAAGATGCGAGAGGTCGGGGGCGCTCGCTAGCCGACGTGCCTGGTCAGTCCGTCACGAGAAGACCGCGTGTTCACCACGGTCGTCCGTGACGTCGCCGCGCAGCCGCCTGGCGAAGAACTCCGCCAGCGTGTCCTTCCCCGTCGATGGCGTCGCGGACGCGTCGTACCGCTGGGCCGCGTCATCCCAGACGAGCATGGACTCGGTGGCGTAGTAGCGGCCAATGCGGGCCAGCTGTGCCTTGTCGGCCAGTGGTGGCACGACACGCCCAAGCACACTGAGTACGCGGATAATCGTGTCGAGGAGACCCACCGGCACCTGCGTAAATCGCGGCTCGCGTCCGAGCAGCGCGAAGAGCTGCTCGCCCTGCTGTCGTGGCGTTTGTGCGTCGCCGGGGCCGCCAATGGGCATCACGCGATTCTGCTGGGCGGGATCGGTGAGGCAGCTCGCCAGAAAATCGGCCAGGTCATCGTCGCTGATTGGCTTGCAGGCCGTGAGGGTGCCGTCGCCGAAGATGAGGAATGGCTTGCCCTTCTGCACGCGCGCCACCTGACCGGACAGCGACTTGAAAAATGCGGTGGGGCGTACGATCGACCACGTGAGCCCCGAATCCATAAGGGTTCGCTCGAAGGCCAGCTTTGCGTGCTGAAACGCGAGGAGCGGTTTCTGCACGCAGATGGCGGAGAGCAGCACCATGTGCGAAACACCGGCGCGCTTCGCCGCGTCGAGGACGTGCACATGCGCCTGATGATCGACGGCCCATGCATCCCGAGGGGTTCCGGTTCGGGACGCCATGCACGAGACCACCGCGTCAAACGGCTCGCCCTTGAAGCCATCGCGAGCCAGCGATTGCGGATCGCTGACATCTCCCGTTCGGACGATGACACCGGGGGTGGTCACGGCCGATGCGCCGCTCGCCGTCCGCGGTGGGCGACCAAAGCACACGACTTCATGCCCCTGTCGCACCAACGCGCGCACGGTGGCGCGACCGATGGTGCCGGTGGCACCAAGCATGAACACGCGAAGCGACTTGGGTGGCGTCATGGGTGAAAGATGGTCGCGGACGTCGCCGCTGGGAATACGGTGGTGTTCGGCGTAGCTTGGATCATCTCCTCCCGGACCAGCGCATGCCCATGAACGATATCAGCATCGACAACAACGGCCTGACACTCGCGCTGTCGGTGTACGGCCAGCCGCAGTTGCCGCCGGTGTTGCTCATGCACGGCATCAGCAACAGTCGAGACGTGTGGTATGACTGGGCTGTCGAGTTGAGCGGGCGCTATCGCGTCTACACGCTCGACTTCCGTGGGCACGGACATTCCGCGCGCGCGGAGCGTTACGGCATTGCCGAGTATCTCTCGGACGCGGAGGCCACGTTGGCCGCCATCGGTGCGCCCACACGCGTGGTCGGTCACTCACTTGGCGGTGTCGTGGCTGGCGCACTCGCGCAGGGCGACAGCCCCTTGGTACACTCGGTCCTCATGCTGGACCCCGCGTGGTACTTCGGACTTCCTGCGGAATTCGAACGGACCGTCTATCCCCGTCGCTTTGCGCTGTTGCTCGGGCTCATCATGCAGCTACGCGCCGCACAGGCGCCACTCGACGACTGGTACGCGGCGGTTGGAAACACGCCACATCCGTCGGGTGGCGTGTTCGCCGATCACATGGGGCATCGGCAGATCCTGAGCCACGCGTCCGCGTTGCAGCGTCAGGATCCGGCCTGCTGGGCGCGCCCGATGCAGGAGGTGTTCGCCTCCCTCGACACCACCCGGCCGTTTCGTCGACCGACCCGTCTGATACGCTGTGATGCCACGCTCGGCGCGGCGTTCGTCGACGAGCACGCGGCGCTGATTCAGGCGGTGAATCCGTGGCTCGATATCACCCACTATGTCGGTTCGGATCACTTTCCGCAGCGCACCTACGCGTTCGCAGAGCGTTTTCGCGGTGATCTTGAGCTATTCTTGCGCGACGAGCCCACACCATGAGTCAGGTGGTATGATGCGTCGATTTTTTATTCCCCTCGTGGCGTTGCTGCTGGTCACGTCCGCTCCGCTGTCGGCTCAAGGCTATCCGCCGAGTCAGCGTGGGACGGTCGCGCAGCGCGTGGCGTTCACCGACATCTCCATCGAGTACGGTCGCCCCACGGCGCGAGGACGGGCGCTGTTCGGCGCCCTGGTGCCATGGGACAGCATCTGGCATCCGGGTGCCGATCTTGCCACGCAGATCACGGTGAGCCGCGACATTACGCTGGACGGCGCGCCGGTGGTGAAGGGCACGTACACGGCGTGGCTCATTCCGCGCGCAACGGGTTCCTGGACGTTCATTCTGAATCGCACGAAGAAGATCCAACACACGCCGTACCCGGGCTCGGCGTCGGATGCACTGCGACTTGAGGTCACGCCGGACCAAGCGACGTCGGTGGAGACGCTGACCTACCAGTTCCCGCTGGTGCTGCGTGACGAAGCAACCCTGCGTGTACAGTGGGGCACGACCGGCATTGCGATGAAGATCAAGGCACCGTACCGACCGGAATAATCAGGTCGGCTTCCCCCTTCAGGAGATTTCATGTTCAAGAAATTCGCCGCCGAGGCGCTGGGCCTGAGTGACATCGGTGTCATCGTCGA
>CAITQY010000542.1 GCA_903894655.1 uncultured Gemmatimonadota bacterium | reverse complement strand
GCCCTTGTTAGGCGTCATGAGCGCTTCACTCCGATGCTACTCAAATAGCCCGAATAGAGCATTGAAAAATCGCTTGGGGCGGTTTCCTTTGATGTTTGCAAATGACACAACAAACCTGCGGAAGTGCTGAGATCAAGTTTTCCGTATAGGCAGATGGGTATTTCTTTATTGTCCTTGAATCTTCTGTCTGGGCCGCCGCTTTTGTTTGCATACTTCCAGGTTCGGTCCACAACCTTTGAATCTGCTGGAACGATACCGTTTTCAATGAAACGCTCTGCGCTCACCGAGTATTTGAGAGACGAATGCTCAATACAGCCAACACCGTCGTTGTCATAGACAAGAATGCAATCGGGCATGAAATACGCAGTAATTCCCCTTGCCTTGATAGTAGGAATTGTCACATTGGTCTCAACCCACGGCGGCGTGCCTGTCCCGACTGCCGCAGCTTCGCGGTTGATCAAGCTTGAAGCACCGGCATTTATTTTTGATTCATGCAACGACGTAATATCTCGTGAATCGACATATGCCCATAGACTCTTGCACTCAGCTAACGAATTCATAACCATCACTAGTTCAGCAAAAGATGACGTGTTGTCATCTTCGAAGTCGTAGGCAATTTTGATTGTTCTTCTCTGTGATTCGTACCACGATGCTGCCAGACTGAGTACAACACCAACCGCAGCAGAAACACCCATGCCATTTTGATTGTTGTTCAGCCAGGCAACGCCAAAAGCCAACGCAGAAAGGAACATGACGAGAAAATCCAGCCTGAACTCCTTGTAGGATTTATTCAGACGATCTATTAGTTCTTTTCTTTCAGGGCTTGATAGTTCACGGGTGCTTACTGCCTTGTAAACTTCTGTTGGCGGCATTTGAGCTTGTTGAGTAGGCGACTCATGGTTTTTAGGACGCTTTCCACCAAGTTCCTCCCGCATGTAAAGCCCGTATCTTCCGGCATGTACGTAAGAGGAGCCGTCGGGCCGCATGCCTATCCGAAAGCCCGTAACACCGACAGATGCCCCAACTCCGCTTTTGGAGAGATTAAACCGTATTGGGCCGACAGAAACCGATTTTCGAAGATACCAAGCCACCACTAGCCTCCTGAGTATTCACTTTCGCTATCTTGCAGCCTAACGCCTTACGTTCTGCTGCAGCGCATCAAACAAAGTGCGGCCGGACGGGCGACGTGCGCCAGCACGGCGACCGCCTGCCGCACACCGCATTGCGCTGCCAGCAGCAACGTTTCGTTATGGCCCCGCACGCGAGAGCCAGGTATCCGGATGACGATGCCCGTGAATGACGCCGACGATGCTGATCGTGCGCGGATAGAGCTTGTAATACACGGCGTATGGAAATCGCGGGAGCACGATTCGGCGTAGTCGGCCATGCACCACCGGAAAGCGCTCGGGGTCCTCCGCAATTTCACGAAATGCACCGTCGACCACCGCGAGGAAGTCAGTGGCGGCTTGCGGTGACCGCGCGCGATACCATTCAAAAGCCTCGTCGATCTCGGCGCGCGCTTGGACGCGGACAACCAGCGTGATGCTCAGCGCAGTCGCGCCTGCAGTTCATCGCGGAGCGCATCCCAAGGGATGCCCGCATCCGGGTCCGCGTCGGCCTCCGCCTCGCGGCGCGCGAGCTCAGCCGTCAGCGCTGGCGACAGCGGTGCGGCCGCCGCGGGATCGAGACTATCCCACAGACGCCCCATGAGCACGATGCGCTCTTGGGCCGTGAGGGATTCGAGGGCGGCAGATCGGTCGACCATATGAATGAGGATGGCGAATTCGGCCGGATTCGGCAATGCCGGACTGCGTGGCCATAACGCCGATTCACTCGACCGATATACCGACGACTCGGCCATCGAGTTCCGGCGACTTCCTCACAATCCCACTCGGCTCTCCCCCACCGCAAGCCCACCCATGCGCTCAATCCGTGCGTCTCGTCCCCGCACGTATCCTGCTCGCGCGTTTTTCGCTCGACCGATCTAACGCGCGACACGCACGCGCAGCCGCCACACACGCGTTCGAGTGGAATCGGTCGCGCACCAGCGCACGCAGCCCTTCAGGCAATGGGGCCAGTCACTCCGAAGTACGAGCGGGCGCCTCGAGCGCGGGCGCCTCGAGACCGAGCGCCGCCCAGCCCTGCGTGCCAAGGCGGCGCATGGTCTCGAGGTTGCGCTGGTAGATGTTCGGCGCATCCGGAAATGCGGCCACGGCGCGGCTCACACTGTCCTCGCGCAACAGGTGGAGCATGGGATACGGAGAGCGGTTGGTGAAGTTCGTCACGTCGTCGCTCGTGGTGCCGGCGAACTGATAGGCCGGGTGAAAGCTGGCGATCTGCACCACACCGGAAAGACCCAACGCCTCAACGGTCGCCTCGGCGATCTCGAGAAAGTCGTTGTAGTCGAGGAAATCGGTCAGCACCTGCGGGTGGATCAGCAATGTCGTATCAAGGACGCTGGCGTCCGTCTGCATCAGCGTGTGCAATTCGCACTCGAGCTCCGCTCGCAGCGCCGCCGTGGTCGGCGCATCGCTCACGACATAGCGCACCTGTTCGTTCACGTACACCGCGCGCGCGAACGGACATAACTGCAGGCCGATCACCGCGCGCTCCAGCCACGCGCGGGTGGCCGAGACGGCTGCGGCGGCTGGTACTTCGATGTGTACCTCTGAACGAGAATCGCTCATCGCGGCGACGGCGGTGCGACCGCTCGTGTCAACAATCGGTCCAGTCGCGCCGATAAGTCTTCGTGAACGCTGGCCGGTACGCGATCGGGCAACAGGTTCAGCAACTCGTAGGGATCGGCCTGCAGATCGTACAGCTCGTCCATCCCCTTGAGTTCGTCGTACCGGATGAACTTGTAGCGATCGGTGCGCAGCGCCTTGTACCCCATGCCCTTGATGCGTGGGAACTCGGTATCCGAGTAGTACTCGATCATCAGCTCATCGCGAATGGCCGTGCTCTCGTTGCGCAACGCGCGCAGCAGCGAGCGCCCATCCATGGTAGCGGGCACCGCGGCCCCGCCGAGTTCGAGCATCGTCGGGGCGATGTCCACGTTGCTGGCGAGCGCATTCGGTCGTACGCCCGCCGGCACCACACCCGGGTAGCGCACAATCAGCGGAATGTGCGTGCTCGGCTCGTAGGCCAGCCGGCGTTCCTGCGCCAAGCCGAACTCGCCGTAAAAAAAGCCCTGATCGCTGGTCACGATGAACACGGTTTCGTCGAGCACGCCCTTGGCTTCCAGCGCTTTGATCACGGCACCGATACCGCGATCGACGGCAAGCAGCATACGCAGCCGATCGCGCACGTACTGGTCCGGGAGCCCGCCTTGCGGGCTGCGGGGATCATTGGCATCCACCGGGCGCTGGAGCGCCAGCTTGCCCGTAAGCGGCGCGCGCCAGCTGACACTGTGCGGAATCGAATCGTGGGCAAACGCGTTTTCGTCGCCAGGCGCCGAGGGGAAGGAACGCACCTGATTCGGATAGATCTCCGGGTGCGCCGCCTTCTGCGCGATGAACGCGAGGAACGGTGTATCCGCCGGGGCCGCCGCAATGAACGACACGGCGTGCGCGGTCAGAATATCCGTCATGTAGCCCTTCGCACCGGCCACCACGCCGTCAATGTTCAGCGTCGGATCAAAGTAGACGCCCTGCCCAACGAAACTCACCCAGCGGTCGAAGCCGGGTCTCGGGGAATCATCTTCGTGCCCCATATGCCACTTGCCGAAGAAGCCGGTGTGATAGCCGGCGTCCTGCAACAGCTTCGGGAAGGTGACGATCTGATGGCTGAGCTCGCCGCGCTCGCCATTGTCGACGATGCCGTTGTGGAACGGGTACTGGCCGGTCATGAACACGGCCCGGCTCGGCGAGCAGAGGGGCGCCGAGGTAAAGAAGCGGCGGAACGAGGCCCCCTCGGTGGCCAGCCGCTTCAGGTTGGGCAGGTCCACGAAGGGGTGGTCGACCATGGCGTCGTAGCGGACCTCGTCGAGCAGGATGAAAACGATGGTGGGACGATTTTTAAGCGTGGTGGTGGGTGC
>CAITQY010000541.1 GCA_903894655.1 uncultured Gemmatimonadota bacterium | reverse complement strand
GGTATCGATGGCCAGGTCGAAGCCTCGATTGCCGGGGAGCCGGAAGTAGCGCTGGACGTAGTCCACCGTCCGGAAGGCGCGGTCGCCACTGATGGCGCGCGATACCGCTCGAGTGATCGGGGCCATGGCGGGCGACAGCGCCGACGCCGTGGCGGCTGGCGTTCCCTGAGCCACGGCATCGGTGGCGGGAAGCGAAAGGGCGAGCAGGGCGACCGCGACTGCGGGCCGTGAGAAGCGAGGTGAATAGCGCATGCAGGGATGTTCGGTCAAAAGCGGCGCCCTGTCGAGTGCTCGCTCGATGCGCTTATCATGAGAAATCGCGTCCAGTTGGCGGGCACGTCTGGCGGGAACGTCTTCGATGTGACGTGAGCCGAGTTGGGAGGTGGGGATGGCAACAGCAACTACAACTGCTTGACGCGAAGGGCGCGGAGAACGCGAAGGATCGCGAAGAACAGCAACACGAAAGGCATTGAATGAAAAACGCGAAGGGCTCGAGGTGAACCTCGGGCTCCTTCGCGACCCTTCGCGGTCTTCGCGACCTTCGCGTCATTGTAGTTGCTGTTAGCGAACGACCAATCCGCTCCTCACCCGATCGGCTTGCGCTCCGACGGCGGAATGACGGCGCGGCCGATGGTACCTTGGTCGCTGCCGAACCAGATGGTCTGGGTGTTCTTGTCGAACACCATGTGACGCACCGTATTCGGGGCCGCTTTGCCGACAGCTGTCGGCGTCGTGAACGTGTTCGTGCGCGGATCGAAGCCGACGAGTCGATTGGGTTGCGTGCCCGTTTCCACGAACCAGAGGCGATCGGTGTCATCGACTGTCATGGCGTAGGGAAGCGACGTGCTGCCGCCGGGCATGGGCCAGTCTTTCACGGCGCCGCTGACGGGATCGAGGCGGCCCAGATAGCCACGCGAGTAATCCACGTACCACACCGCGCCGTCGGATGTGAGGGCGATACGACGGCCGCGGGCGCGCTCGTCGGGGAGCAGATACTCGCGCACGCGCATGCTGGTGGGATCGATTGTGCCGATCTTGTTTACACCGAAGAGGTTGAACCACGGACGCCCCTTGGTGTCGATCACGATGCCGTACGGACGCGAACGCGGCGTCGACATCTTCATCAGCGTCACCTTGCCCGTCTTCTTCACGAGGTGACCGATCATGTTGCTGTTCTGCAGCGTGAACCAGAGGTTGCCCTGTTGGTCGAAGGCAATCGTGTGTGGATCCTTGGCGTCAGGGTCGGGCATCGGATAGCGCGTGATCGCGCCCGTCTTGCCGTCGATCTTGCCGATCATTCCGTTGCGGTTGCCGGTGTACCAGGCGTCGCCGTCTTTATCGACCGAGACCGTGTGCGGGAACGTCCCCGCATCGATCTCGAGCTTCGTAAACGCGCCGCTCTTGGGATCGAGGCGCGCTACATAGTTGCCTTCCTGTCCCACGAACCACACGCGTCCCTGGGCGTCGAGCGAGGGATCGCGGGGACGTGTATTCGCCCACGGCACGTTCCACTCCGTCACGGCTGCGGTGTCGGCCGCGCGCTTCTGCGCGATCGCGACGGTTGGGGTGAAGGTGGCACCGGCGAGCGCGGTGCACAGCGCGGCGCGGAACAGGGGCGCGATACGCGTCATGGGCGCGACATGCATGCGCTTGCGGAATCGGGATGTCATGCGATGTCTCCTGGGGCGGAAGCCGATCGGGGTAACGGCATGCGACAGCTGGCGCCGCCGCCCGATCGGTGGACGAATGCAGGGCAATATGCCAACTGTGCGCCGGTGCGATAGCCTGCACGATGGCGTCCTGGTGTCTGGCCGTCGCTCACGCTGGGGACGGCGTTTCGCGCCGCGTGGCCGTGCGTACGGCCACGCGGGTGCGGGCCTTCTCCGTCGGTCGTCGACGGAACCAGCTCGCCACGAGATAGAACTCGTCGAGGTCGTGGGTGGGGATGTCGGCCCCCGACGGATCGGGGCCCTTGAACAGCTTGGCCGCCAGCGCTCGAAAGGCGGCGCGCTCCTCGGGCGTTTTCGGGGCGGGCACTTCGGCGCGTACGGTGCCGCGTCGTACGAAGTAGACCCACTCCTGCTCACCGGGTCCCACGGCGTGGTAGCGGAAAGTGAGGCGATCCACGTTGGCGTGAAAGTTCTGCACGCGTTCGTGCAGCCAGCTGACCAGCGCCAGGCGGTCGCGAATCACCGCCGCCTTCTCGAAGGCGAGCTGCTCGGCCGCGGCGTGCATGGCCGCTTCGAGCGTGCGCACCGGCGCGTCGCTTCGGCCGTCGAGAAAGGCGCGTACGGCTACTGCGGCTTCGCGATACGGCTGCGAGGCGCCGGCACCGATGCACGGACCGGCACAGGTCCCG
>CAITQY010000540.1 GCA_903894655.1 uncultured Gemmatimonadota bacterium | reverse complement strand
GCGGCCGAAGCCGTTGATGCCTACGCGAATAGCCATTTGTGTCAGTTCCGGATGAAGTCGTAGTCAGAAACGGCACGGTAGCCCGGTTCAGGCGCCCGTCCGAACGTCACACAGGAGATGATGCGCGCGCCGCCGTCTGCGAGGGCCTGCGCACACGCGTTGATCGTCGCCGCCGTGGTGATCACATCGTCTACCAGCACGATGTGAGCCCCCCGGAGACGCGTGCGGACGAGAGCTGCCGCCACGAACGCACCGGAAACGTTGCTCGCCCTCTCCGACGGTGTCAACCGCACCTGCGATCTGGTGTCGCGATTGCGCTCGAGGACGTCGGTCCACACGGGTATCCGCCATTCGGCGGACAGCGCGCTGGCGAGTCGCTCCGCCTGATTATAGCCGCGCTCGCGGCGTCGGGTGCTCGATAGCGGAACGGGAACGAGGGCGGTACGCTCGCGGACGACATCGAGCGGCCAGTCGAGGCGGGCCATGCGCTGGGCCATCGGTCGTGCCACCGCGTGCCAACCATCGTACTTGAGCGCATGAACGAGGGCCGTCCCACTCCCCTCGTCCATGCGACAGACCGAGCGAACCGCACGGATGGTCGGGACGAGCCGGCTGCACCATCGACAGGGAGGGATCACGCCTGAGGGCGCGGCTTCAATCGGTAGGGGGATCGATGGAGACAATCGCGGATGGCCGCATCGGTCGCACTGCGGCCATCCCAGGGGCACGACCCGCGCCAGGCACAGCGGGCAGACGATGCCGTTGGCATTCGTCCGGTGGAGTGATCGGCAGACCGCACACGCCGAGGGCAGGAGCAGATCAACCAGACCGCGCGCCGCCGTCCGTGCGAACTGGGTGGCCGCGACCAATGGCGATGCGTGGCGCGGCGTCATGACGGTTGGTACGTCGGCGGCACGGTGTCGAGCGCCTGCCACATCGCCGCCCGCGGAGCCGGGATATCGAACCAGGTCTCAAACGCAGCGGCCCCCTGCTCCACCAGCATCCGGAGGCCATCTTCGGCACGCAGGCCGGCGCGACGACACTCGGCAATCCACGGCGTGAGTCCGGGACGATAGACCAGATCAAATACGGCACAGCGCGCTGAGAGCGCGCTGACCGCCACCGGAAACGCGTCATCATGCAATCCCACAGGCGTGGCATTGATCACGAGCGCCGCCTCGCCGACGATGTCGTCCACCGCCTCCAGCGAGGCGACCTGCGCGGCAATGGACACCCTCGCCGACAAGGCCTGTGCCCGCGCCGCATTCCGCGCCACGATCGTGATGTGTCGGTATCCGAGATCGTGCAGGGCAACCAGCGTGGCGGCGGCCGATCCTCCGGCGCCGATGAGCACGACGGGCACATCGCTCACGTTAACGCCATCGCTGGAGCACAGTGCCCGGATCGTGGCCGCTGCGCCCGCGACGTCGGTATTGTGCCCAACGAGCGCGCCGTGCTCCGTCCAGAACGTGTTCACGGCGCCCACCCGGCGCGCGAGCGGCGTGCAGCTCGCGATGAGGTCCGCCGCCGCTTCCTTGTGCGGAATCGTGATGTTGCCGCCGCCGCCCTCTGCCGCGATCCGCGTCAACGCATCCGCCAACTGATCGGGCGCGATATCCTCCCGATCATACGTCAGGGACAGCCCCGCGACTCGCAGCGCGGCACGCTGAAAGACCGGCGACAACGAGTGGGCCACCGGTTGGCCAATGATGACCAAGCGAGCGGGACGCTGCGACGCGCGGACTGGCGGTGCGATTGGACGCTCCATTACCGGGGACGGCTCAGCGGGCGCCGCGCGAGCGATCGGCGACGATCCGGTCCAGTACCGCGTCGATCGCCTGCTCGAGTTCCACAAACGTGGAGCGATAGACGTCGAGGTCGCCGCCGAAGGGATCACTAACCGGACGCGGCTCTCCAGCGGCGTAATCCGTCAGCATCCACGACCGGCCCGTTCCACCTAGCGCCTCGGCGCGGTCGAGGTGGTGCGGACCCATGGTGAGGATGATCTGTGCGTTGTTCACGAGCTCCTGCGCCAGGGCTCGCGACCGATGATCGCCAAGATTGAGCCCATGCTCGAGTGCCACAAGCAAGGCGCCGTCCGACGCCGTTGAGTCAGCCCAGGCGCTGGTGCCGGCGCTTCCGACGGTCAGATCGGGAATCGCGCGGTCGGCGATCAGGTGACGCGCGATCACCTCAGCGAGCGGGCTACGACAGGTATTTCCCGTACAGACGAAGAGCAGATGCATGCGGTGCGCGCCCCTCGGCGTATGCTAGGTATCACCCACGAGATCCGGCACGCATTCGCGCAGCTGGATCGCCGTCACTACTCCTGGACGGATCACGCGGGCACGACGTCCCGTACAGTCTACCACGGTCGAAGAACGGGACGGTGCGAGTCGACCGCCGTCGAGCACGTGCAGCAGGCCGCGATGAATGGCGTCCGGCCACTGATGTACAATTTCAGCGGCCGTCATCGCCGGCGGAACCCCGGGTCGATTGGCGCTCGTGCTCGTAATCGGCTCGCCGTAGGCCGAGAGGAGGCGCCGCAGCCCGGCATGCGGCGTCCAGCGCACCGCCACTCCGCCTTCGGGTCCGCGCAGTCGCGCCGACACGCGTTGATCGCCGCCGCGAAGCACGAGCGTGAGCGGACCGGGCCAGAAGCGCGCCGCCAGCGTGGACGCATACGTGGGCAGATGCAAGTCGAGGCGGGCGATGTGCGCCGGATCGTTAATGAGTAACAAAAACGGTTTGCCGAGTGGACGGCCCTTCATCTGTACCAGCGCTTCCACCGACTCATGATCGACGGCCGTCCCGAATCCGTAAACGGTCTCCGTGGGATAGGCGAGGACGCGCCGTTCCGTGAGGTGTGCAATGGCATCGCGCAGCGCTGCCTCGACCTCAACGGGAGACCAGAAGGGGGCGGTGAGGGCGTCGCGATGTACGGACACCGTCGGCTACTCCTGAAGCATGCTGAAGACATCGGCCCGGGCGAAATCCACATCCTCGGTGATCTTCATGCCACGCTCGCTCCCGCGCACGACCACGACCGGCAATCCCAGTCGCTCGCATAACCCGGCGTCATCGGTCGCACCGATGCCATCGCGACGAGCCGCGACGTGCGCCTGCTCAAGCATCGTGCGCGGAAAAGCCTGCGGCGTCTGCGCGCGCCAGAGATTGGTGCGATCGATGGTGCGCACGATGCGGCCATCGCTGTCCACTTCCTTCAGCGTATCGACTACTGGCAATGCCGCGACGGCTCCGTGGCCCTTCCGCGCCTCGGCGATCACGCGGTCGATGGTCGCATCGGTGACGAGCGGACGCGCTGCATCGTGCACGACGGCAATGACGACCTCTTCCGGCAAGTCTTCGAGGCCATTGACGACGCTTTCATGTCGTTCACGCCCGCCAACGGAAACGAGCAATCGATCGACGTCACACTGGAACAACCACGGCGGCGGATCGGCTGCGTACGCCTTCGGCAGCACGACGACGACGATCGCGACATCGGGGCGCGCCATGAAGGTTTGCACGCTGTGCAACAGCGCGGGCTTCCCGGCGACCCAGCGGAACTGCTTGAGCTCCGCGCTGCCCGTACGCGAACCGGAACCACCGGCCACGATCACGACCCCCACGTCACGCACGACGCCATCGGGCGCGACCGCCTCGTCCCCGCGCGAGGTGACAACGGGCGGCGGAATCACACGCCGTGGCGCAGCGGGTATCTCATTCATGTGGCATCCTTACCCACTGTTTTCTGGAGCACGTCGCCCAGTGTTCGCACGCCGATCAACTTGATGTCTCCGGGCACCCGGCGCGGGATGGCGCGATCGGACAGATAGGCACGCGTCATGCCGAGCTTCGCGGCTTCCGCAAGCCGCCGTTCCACCTGCGACACCGGACGCACTTCGCCGCCCAGGCCCACTTCACCGAGGAAGATCGCTTGGGCTGGCAGCGGCTTGTCGACCACACTCGACGCGATCGCGGCCACGATGGCGAGATCAACACTCGGTTCCTGCACGCGCATGCCACCTACGATGTTGCAGAAGACATCGAGCTGCGCGCACGAGAAGCCCCCACGCTTGTCGAGCACGGCCAATAAGAGCGCGAGGCGGCGCGCGTCGATGCCATTCGCCACGCGCTGCGGCGTGCCGAAGCCGGCTCGGGCCGCGAGCGCCTGCACCTCCACGAGCACCGGACGTGTGCCCTCCATGAGCGCACACACGGCGCTACCGCTGGCCACATCGCGACGATCGCCGAGGAACAGCGCCGACGGGTTCTCGACGGGAATGAGTCCCGTGCCAACCATCCGAAAGACGCCGATCTCGTCGACCGATCCGAAACGGTTCTTCGTGGCGCGCAGCACGCGATGATCGAGGGTCCCGTCGCCTTCGAAGTACAACACCGTGTCAACGATATGCTCGAGCGTCTTCGGGCCGGCAATGCCACCGCCCTTCGTGACGTGGCCGATCACGAAGACCGCCGTTCCCGTGTCCTTGGCGAAACGCATCAAGCGCGCCGCACACTCACGCACCTGGCCTACGTTGCCGGGAGCCCCTTCCAGCAGCTCCGTGTGCACCGTCTGAATCGAGTCGACGATCAGGACGCTGATGCGCCGGCCGTCCGCCGTGGGCTGTGCGGCCGTCGCCAGAATGGTCTCGAGCGACGTCTCCGTGAGCAACGACACCGGAGACGCATCCTCGGCCAGCCGGTCGGCGCGCAGACGCACTTGCAGCGCGCTCTCTTCGCCGGACACGTACAGCGTGGCGAGCCCCGCCGTCTCGAGACGGGCCGCAACCTGCAACAAGAGGGTACTCTTACCGATCCCGGGCTCACCACCGACGAGGACCATGCTTCCCGGTACGAGTC
>CAITQY010000539.1 GCA_903894655.1 uncultured Gemmatimonadota bacterium | reverse complement strand
GCTCAACGTGCGCATCTTCGCGCTCTGGAGCGGTGGGCGTTCGGTGGAAGGGGCGAAGCGCGTGATCGCCGAGCATGCGGCCAGCAGCCGACCGTACGAAAGCACCGGCGACGACCGGCTCATCTCCGGTGGCGTGAAGTTGTACATCGACGGCTCTGGTGGCGCGCGCACCGCGTGGCTGTACGATGACTGGAACATGGGGTATCGCGACGTGGACCGGGGCAATCGCGGTTATCCCACGTCGAACGCCGACACGATCCGGCTGCTGATTCGCCAGTATCACGACGCCGGGATGCACGTATCGGTGCATTCGATCGGCGATCGCGGGATTGACTTGGTGATGGACAGCTATGATCAGGCCATGCGCGAGAATCCGAAGCGCGGCCTGCGGCACGGGATCATCCACGCCAACATCCCGAGCGATCACGCGATCGCCGTGATGGCCCGCCTTCAGCGCGAGATGGACGCCGGATATCCTGAACCGTCGGCCTCGTTCAACTGGTGGCTGGGCGACAGCTATGCCGGCAACTTCGGCGAGAAGAGGGCCCTGCGTCTCAATCCGTTCAACACGTATCGCAAGAACGGCATGACGTGGGCGAACGGCTCCGACTTCGGCGTCACGCCGTTTGCGGCGCGTTATGGCATCTGGTCGGCCATCGCGCGCGAAACACTGCTGGGCACGTACGGGCCCACGCCATTCGGCACCGCGGAGTCAGTGAACGTGCAGACGGCGCTGCGCGCGGTCACGATCTGGGCCGCGCGGCAGATGTTTCTCGACACCAAGATCGGCTCGATCGAAGTCGGGAAATATGCGGATCTCGCTGTGTGGGACCGCGATTTCTACACCGTTCCAACGTCGGCGATCAAGGACGCGAAATGTCTGATGACCGTCTTCAACGGCAAAGTGGTATACCGGGCCGACGGCAGCACGTGGTAGGAGGAGCTCGTGCGCACGTGAGGTCGTCGCTGGTTTTGGTGGTGCTGGGGTTTGCCTTCGACACCTTTGGCAGGCAAAGTCCGTTCTGGATCAGCGCGACGCTGGTCATGGCAACGCTGTTGTTGGGGCGGGATATGGAGTTGTATGCCCCTCGGGTAGCGAAGAGTTCCTCGGTGTAACCTGTCACGTCAGGACTATGTCCAATCCACCGCTTTCGCGCCGCGGCTTTGTACGCGACGCACTCTGCAGTGCCGTCACGGCAGGCGCCGTGCTCACGGTTCCGTCGCGCCTGTGGGGGGCGCCCGCCATCATTACGCGTGACCGGCTCCGGCCCCAGTGGCCCAGTGGCGTACAAACCGGGGATCCGCTCACCGACCGCGCCATACTCTGGGCACGATCCGATCGCGCAGCACGCTTGCACGTTGAGTGGGACACAACCGATCGCTTCCGACAGGTGCGACGGTTGCAGAGCGCGGTGGCCACGGACGCCTCCGCGTTCACCACCCACCTTGATCTCACGGATTTACCGGCGGGTCAGGACATCTGGTATCGGCTGCGCTACGAAAGTGCAGAGCTACCCGGCGTGTTCAGCGAGCCCCTCGTGGGCAGCTTCCGTACGGCACCACGCCGCGCCCGCTCGGTGCGCGTAGCGTGGTCAGGGGACATGGTGGGTCAGGGGTGGGGCATTGACGCGTCCCGCGGTGGCCTTCGCATCTATGATGCGCTCCGCCGTGCGCAACCCGATGTGTTTGTGCACTCCGGTGACAACATCTATGCGGATCAGCCGTTGCTGCCGGAAGTCACCCTCGATGACGGAACGATCTGGCGCAATCTCATCACCGATGGGAAAGCCAAAGTGGCGGAAACGCTGGACGAGTATCGCGGTGCCTTCGCCTACAACCTGCTTGACGGGCACGCGCAGCAGTTCGGAGCCAATGTCCCCGTTATTGCCCAGTGGGATGACCACGAAGTCGTGGATAACTGGTTTCATGAGCTCGTGCTCGCCAACGATCCGCGCTACACCGAAAAACGGGTGCGGGTGCTCGCCGAACGGGCCCGACAGGCGTTCTTCGAGTTTCTGCCCATTCGTCGCCATGCTACCGAAGCCGGCCGGATCTACCGGCAGTTCCGCTACGGGCCAATGATGGAGCTGTTTGTGGTGGACCTGCGCAGCTATCGCGGTGCGAACTCCGCGAACCGGCAACCGGCATCGTCAGCCGCGGCCGCGATCTTCGGTGAGACGCAGCTACAGTGGCTCACCAACGCGCTGCGTTCCAGTACGGCGGTGTGGAAAGTGATTGCCAGCGACATGCCCATTGGGCTCGTGGTGCCCGACCGCATGCGAGACGGCGAACGCAATTTCGAAGGCATTGCCAATGCGGACGGCGGAGCGCCTCTGGGGCGGGAGCTCGAAGTGGCGCAGCTGTTGGAGGCGCTGCAAGCGGCGTCGGTGGAGAACGTGGTGTGGATTACCGCCGACGTGCACTACGCGGCCGCGCATCACTACGCGCCGGAGCGCGCCCAGTTCACACGCTTCAACCCGTTCTGGGAATTCGTCGCGGGGCCAATGCATGCCGGAACCTTCGGACCAAACGCACTCGACCAAACCTTCGGTCCGGAGGTGCGCTTTGCCAGTACCGCCCCACGCCCCAATCGGCCACCCAGTGACGACCTGCAGTTCTACGGTACGCTCGACGTTGACGCCGGCACCCGAGCGCTCACCGCCGCGCTCTGGGATGTGACCGGCAAGCGTCTCTGGTCCACCGAACTCGCCCCCGCTGACCCGCGCCGCTGATGGCGGTGAGCCCCATACCACACGCGAATTCGCATCCGCCGTTGTCGGTGGTGGTGCGTCCTTCACTTCCCCACACCGGTGCTTGTCGCACGATGCGCTTCCTTCTGCTCTCCCTCCTGGCTTCCACCGCATCGGCCGCGTCCGCGCAAACCCCGCGTGCACTCCGCAGCGCCGACATGTACCGGCTGCGCGATGTCGGCGCCGCTCGCATCTCTCCCGATGGCGCCTGGATCGCCTACACCGTCACCACCGTCGACTCGGCGAAAGACAAGAGCGACAGCGACGTGTGGATGGTGAACTACGAGGGCACCCGCACCATCCGGATGACGAGTTCACCGGAAGGCGAAAGCAATCCGCGGTGGAGCCCCGACAATCGCTATCTCAGCTTCGTATCCGGTCGCTACGAGTCGAAGGGGGGACAGCTGTGGCTGCTGGATCGGGCCGGCGGTGACGCGGTGCGCTTGACTGACCTGAAGGGCGGCATCGGCGAGTACGAATGGTCACCCGACGGCACGCGTTTGGCGGTGGTGTCGCACGACCTCGACCCCGACGAGTCGAAGCCCGATTCGCTGAAGACCAAGAATCCGAAGCCGATCGTGCTCGACCGCTATGCCTTCAAGCGCGACAACACCGGCTACCTCGATCGCCTCCGCGATCACGTGTACATCGTGGACGTGGCCACCAAGAAGGCGGTGCAGATCACGACCGGCGACTTCGACGATCAGTCGGTGCGCTGGTCGCCCGACGGCAAGCGTTTGGCGTTCGTGAGCGAGCGCAGTGGCACCGATCCCGATCGCACGAACAACGCCGACCTTTTTGTTGTCGATGCCGCACCGGGCGCCACGCCGGTCAAGCTCACCACCTGGAGCGGCCCCGACGCCAATCCCGTGTGGAGCCCCGACGGGCAGTCCATCGCGTATCTGCAGGGGAGCGAGCCGCAGCTGTCGGCGTATTCGCAGAATACGATCGCGGTGGTGTCGAGTGCGGGTGGCGCGGCACGACTGGTGGCGGCGTCGCTGGATCGCGATGTGAGCGGGCTCACGTGGACCGCCGACGGCACGACGCTGCGCTTCCTGCTGGGCGACGACCGCGCGGTGCATCTGGCGGCGGTGCCGGTTGCCGGCGGTGCGGTGACGCGCGTGCTCGATGGTCGGCGCGCCGTGTCGTCGTACGATGCGTCGACCACGGGCCGTGTGGTGTTGAACACCGCGACCGCGACTCGCTCGGGTGAAGTGTACGCCTTCGAGAACGGCGCGCTGCGGGCGCTCACGCATGTGAACGACTCGATCTTCACCGCGCTGTCGCTGGGCACCACCGAAGACGTGCAGTTCAAGACCAAGGACGGACTCACCGTGGGCGCGCTGCTGGTGAAGCCGGCCGGCTTCGACGCGAGCAAGAAGTATCCGCTCATGCTGCGCATTCACGGAGGCCCGAACGGACAGGACCAGCACGCGTTCTCCTTCGAGCGCGAACTGTTCGCCGCCAACGGGTACCTCGTGCTGGCGGTGAATTATCGCGGCAGCTCGGGACGTGGTCAGGCGTGGAAGAAGGCCATCTTCGCCGACTGGGGCAACAAGGAAGTGCAGGACCTGATGGCCGGCGTGGATCACGTGATCAGCATGGGCGTGGTGGACACCACGCGCATGGGCATCGGCGGCTGGAGCTACGGCGGCATTCTCACCGACTACACCATCGCCACCACGTCGCGCTTCAAGGCCGCCACCAGCGGCGCCGGCAGCGCGCTGCAAACCACGATGTACGGCAGCGACCAGTACATCTACCAGTACGAAAACGAACTCGGCGCGCCGTGGAAGAATCCAAAGCTGTGGGAGAAGCTGTCGTATCCCTTCTGGCACGCCGACCGCATCAGCACGCCCACGATGTTCCTGGGCGGCGAGAAGGACTTCAACGTCCCCATCGCCGGCGGCGAGCAGATGTATCAGGCGCTCAAGTCACTTGGCGTGCCGACGCAGATGATCGTGTATCCCGGACAGTTTCACGGGATCTCGCGGCCGAGCTTCGTGAAGGACCGCTATGACCGGTATGTGGGGTGGTATGCGAAGTACTTGATGGGGGTGACGCAGTAGCGTCAGCCGAGCGATTTCATTCCTGCCGCTGTCAAGTACGCGTGTGTTTCGTCGAGAGACGAGAGCGGCGGCAGGAAAAGAACCGTTCCATCACGACCACGAGTGAGCAGCACACGGTACGCGTTGAGTCG
>CAITQY010000538.1 GCA_903894655.1 uncultured Gemmatimonadota bacterium | reverse complement strand
TCCTGAAACATCTTCCACCGAAGACCAAGACCGCGCTGGTCACGGCCATCAACGCGTGTGCAAAGCAACTCACGCTCGCGCCCGATTGGGTCCAGCGATGGCTCAGCTTCACGGTGGTTGCCGATGCGCTGGCGAGCTACGCGCCTGACGGCCTGCCGATGTTCGAGTTAAAGGGAGGCGCCGCCATCGAACTGCGCTTGCATCGACTTCACCAACCGTCGGTCGGCGAAGCCACGTCGTTTCACCCTCGAGCGACCAAGGACCTGGATGCGGCGTTTCACGGTGTCATGGACGACCTGCAGCTCGCCGTGGAGCGCGCCCTTGCCGCGCCGAAGCACGGCTTCGCCTTCCGCACCATACTCGAGACCCCGGACGCACCACACATGCGCCGCTTCCGAGTTCGCGTGGCCTACATTGAGCAAGGCATCGCCGGTACGGTCGCGCGTGATCTGAGCAACGTGCAGCTCGAGATATCGACGTATGAGGGTACGCGCTATCCGGCAGATTGGGTGCACGCGTTCTCGCTCAAGCCGTTCGGTATTGCCGGGCCGAGCCACCTCCCGTGCTTGCCGTTGAAGAAGCAAATCGCCCAGAAGCTCCACGCGGTCACCGACGATGTCGGCAGCGGAAGAAACGACCGCTTCCGCGACCTCGTAGACCTCGTGATGCTCAGCGCATGCGAGCCCCCCTCGGTAGCACTGCGCACCATCTGCGAAGAGACTTTCCGTATTCGCGGCACGCACACGTGGCCGCCGGCCATCCTGGCGCATGACACATGGGTTGCGCCACTCGAGCAGCGTGCCGCCGAGATGGGGCTGCCAGTCATGACGGCTGGTGCTATCGTCGAGTACGTGTCTCGCTACGTGGGCGAAATCGCCGCCATGCACGCGGGTTCGTAGACGGGATCGATGCCTCGTGGATGCCGTTTGCAGAACTCATAGTCGAGCACCAGACGGCGCCGATGAGACGCCAATTCGTGCGCTCAGCCGCCGTGCCGTGGCCAAGCCGCGGGTACTACGCGAGGGGCGCCGATATGCTGCGACCGTCTGCCAGATCCACCGTCAACGTGTCGACCGTGACCTGTACCGCTACGGCATACATCGGCCAGTGGTCAATCGGCGAAGTAGTCAACCCAGCTCCTCGGCAAGTCGACCGCGTGTTCCTGCACCATCATGACGCTACGCGCCAATTCGCCTCGCGGAAAGCCGCCGCCTGCGCCGCTGTCAGACCCCTCTCCGACCTTGTCTCTACGGTCAATGAAAGTGCCGTGATGACAATCAACGGAGAGTCTGATGCAACGTGTTGCGATTGCAGTGCTGATGATGGCAGTGATGACCGCGTGCGGTGGCGGAGGTGGCGATGGCAGCACCGCGCCCACGCCGCCGCCCGCGAATGCCGGGGTGGCCACGGTCACGGTGACGATGTCGCCGGCACAGATCACGGTGGGCGCGACGGCGACGGCTACGGCCGAGCTGCGTTCGGGTGCGGGCGCGGTCCTCACCGGTCGTACGGTGGACTGGTCGTCATCGGCCCCCGCGATCGCCTCGGTGAACAGCGCCGGTGTGGTGTCGGCCATTGCCG
>CAITQY010000537.1 GCA_903894655.1 uncultured Gemmatimonadota bacterium | reverse complement strand
TTACTGTCGTCGAGCGTGTTGCGAAAGCGCACGGCGGCCACGATACCCGCCAGACTGAAGGCCAGCGCCAACGAGGACTTCACCAGCAAGACGATGCCCGCCACCACCGTGGGCAGGATAACCAACAGCTGTACCACCGACTGCTGATAGCCGCGCTTTGCCCGCGTGAGCAGGTACACCCACGCCACCGGCAGCGACAGCAACACGGCGGCGGTCATCGCCACCGCGACCGTCACGGCGAGCGAGACTTCGTCGAGTGGCGGCACGACGCGGGGTTCCGGCGTGCCCCCCGAGCCCATCAACGCTTCGAGCGACGCGGGAATCTCCGGCGATCCATGCGGCAGGAAACGCCACAGCAAAGTCGCACCGCCGATGAGGACGATGTAGTAGAGGACGGCGCGTACCACGACGCGCGTGCCGGCGTCGGCCCGTTTCACAGTGGTCATCACTCGCGATTCATCTTCGGAAGAGGCACTTGGTTGCTCGGCAGGGGTATGGGTCGACAGGCGACCAAGCCCGCGCCGCCCGTCCGGCAGGCACACGTGGCTCCAGTGTCACTCCAGTATCATGCGTATCAGCTGTTCGCGCCATGGCAACGCGCCTACGCGTCGGTGGCTTGCCCTGTTCCACTCGCTGCTCCACATTCGCCTTTATGATGCGACTGACTCTCGCGGTGTCCGCCGCGCTCGCGCTGGCCTGCCTGTCTGGCGCCGCCCGTCCCACGCCGACGTCGGCGTACGCCGCGCCGCACGCCGTGCCGCCAGCCGTGCCACCGGCCGTGCCACCGGCCGTGCCACCGGCCGTGCCACCGGCACTCGTCGTGCTGATCACAATCGATCAGTTCCGCGCGGACTATCTCGATCGCTATCCGGGGCAGCTCACCGGCGGGCTCGCGCGGCTGGCGCGGAGTGGTGCGCGGTTCGACAACGCGCATCATGACCATGCCATCACCGAGACCGCACCGGGTCACGCCACGCTGCTGTCGGGCCGCTTCCCGCGCTCGACCGGCATCATGCTCAACCGCGTCGGCGTGGAGGATAAGACCTTTCCGCTGGTCGCCGGCGGGTACGGCACGGGTGCCTCGCCGACGCGCTTCGTGGGCACGACGCTCGCCGACTGGATGAAGAGCGCCAACAGCAAGACCAAGACATTGTCGGTGTCCATGAAAGATCGCGGCGCGATCCTGCCGATCGGCAAGTCGAAGAGTGATGTGTACTGGTACTCGGTCGACGGCCGGTTCCTCACCAGCAGCTACTATCGCAAGGACGTACCGGGCTGGGTGCGCGAGTTCAACGACCGGCAGCCGGTGAAGGCGTACGCCGGCCGCACGTGGTCGTTGTTGCTGGCCGATAGTGCATATCACGAAGCCGACAGCGTGAACGTGGAGATGGGTGGGCGGAATTTCACTTTTCCGCATACGCTCACCGATGACCTGGTCGACGCCGGCAGCGAGATCCGCATCACGCCGTACATGGACGATCTCACCGTGCAATTCGCGCTGCACGGCGTGAATGCCATGGAGCTCGGCAAGGGACCGCACACCGATCTGCTGGCCATGTCGTTGTCGGCCACCGATGTGATCGGTCACAACTACGGCCCCGATTCGCGCGAGAT
>CAITQY010000536.1 GCA_903894655.1 uncultured Gemmatimonadota bacterium | reverse complement strand
CGGTAGGCAGGATTGCAGGCGACGAGAACGGTCTTGGCCCCGCGTCGTCGGGCTTCGGCGAGGCAGCCCCAGATGAAGGGCGCATGTCCGCTGGCCGAGATGCCGATGACGACGTCTTTCGACGTGACCGAACGGGAAGCGATGGAGCGGACTCCGGCGGCTTCGTCATCTTCGGCGCCTTCGACGGCGCTCCAGAGCGCTTGGCGGCCGCCGGCCATGATGCCTTGGACGAGCGAGGCCGGCGTGCGGAAGGTCGGCGGGCATTCGCTGGCGTCGAGCACGCCGAGGCGGCCGCTCGTGCCGGCGCCGCAATAAATCAGACGGCCGCCAGCAGCGAACGCACGGGAGACTGCATCGATCGTCCATTCGATGTGAGCGCATTCCGCGAGGACCTTGCCGGGCAGCGTCGCGTCTTCGGCCAACATGAGCTTGATCGCCTCCGCGAGGGGCATCTCCGCGAAGCCAGCAGATTTCGGATTACGGCCTTCGGTCGGCGCGTTGGCGACGGGGCGCCAGCTGGTGGGTTTGGCCTCGGCCGGTGTGGCGACGCTCTTTGGCTCAGCCTGCGTGCCAGCCTTACGGGCCATGGCGATGGCGCCCCAAGTGCCGGGTCGGGCGAGGCGGACGACTTCACTGCCTGGGCGGGCGGCGAGGATCTTGGCGGTGACTTCGTCGGCGAACCAGCCGTTCTTTAGGAGTGTCGAGCCGTTGAGGAGGAACTGCACCTTCTCGCCCGGCTGGGCGACGCGGGCGGCGCAATGGACGGCGTCCTTGCTGAGGCGCTCCGAGGCGCGGCGCAGGATGGCTACGGCGATCTCGTCTTGACGAGAGGATGCGGCCTCGAAGACCACCTGGGCGAGGGAGGCGATCTCGGCCTTGCTCGCGGTCATCGACCATTCGATGAGCGACTCCGGGTCGTTCATCTGCAGGAAGGCGACCATGTCGGCGCCGAGGCGCGGCCAGTCGGCGTCGATGTCGGAGATCGTGACCGTCGAGCGAAGGGCGTGGACGGCGATATCGCACGCGCTGCCACGGTCACCGATGATATGGCCGCGACCACCGATCTTTACCGTAGTGCCGGTGCGATGGCGTCCGAGGCAGCAAGAGCCCGTGCCGCTGAGCTGGAGCACTTGGGCGGTGCAATCGGTCGGCCATTCGCCGGCTTCCAGTGCTAGGATGAGGTCGTCGCCGACGGCAGAAGGGACGCCCGGCCAGGTGGTCGCCACGGCCCGGCTGAGGCGCTCGCGGTCGCTGGCGGAACGGACGCCGGCCATACCGATGCCGATGCGGTCCGGCGGGGTCGGGAGCTGGTCGCGAATCGAAGCAAGCAGGGCGGCGAGTTCCTCGCCGTTAAGGAGCTTGAGATTACCTGGGCCGACGGCGAAGGAGGCGAGGACGGTATCCGTGCCTTCGACCAGTAAGGCCGAGGTACGGGTGCCGCCGCCTTCGATGCCGAGAAGTCTCATCACTCAGCGTACTTTATAAATTGTCACGTCGTCGATCCAGACGGTCGAGTTCGCGAGGAAGCTGAACCAGCGCTTCATGTCGTGGGCGTAGCCCTCGGAGCGGTGGCTGGCAATCAGCTTGCCGTCGAGGGAGAAGCGCATCTCGTCGCCCTCGGTGACGAGCGTGTACACATGCCATTCCTGATTGGCTTTCAAGGGGGTGACCTGCGACTTCTTCTTGAGCAGCGCATCGAGTACAGGGTCG
>CAITQY010000535.1 GCA_903894655.1 uncultured Gemmatimonadota bacterium | reverse complement strand
CGCCAGACTCGGCGGCCGCCAGGGCCTCCTTGGCGTCTGGTCGCTTGCCGTACGACGATGCCCGCTGATCGCGGAGCGTGTCCACGATGGCCGGATCGGAGAACGGACGCTGCACCGACACTTCAGCCAAGCGCTGGACCAGCCGGCGGCGCTCGCCCGGAAGGGCCAAGGCACGAGCGAGCACGAGCGGATGCTGGAACGGATCCGATTCGAGCGTGAAGCCGGGCAGGTAGGCACGAGCCGAGCCGAGGAACACACTGCGGGCGTGACCACCCACCGCATCGGAGAGGGCAAACGTGTCGGAGTGCCGCAGCATGAAGCAGAGGCCCAGGCCAAACATTTCGGCCGCGAACTGCTCGGGTGGCAGCACATAGCCGCCGTCGGGCAATTCGGTGAGCAGCAGCACCGGCATGGTGCGGGCCGGATCGCAGAGCACAAAGCGCACGAAGGCGTCGAGCGTACCGGCTTCGAGCTGTGTCGGGATCCGCTGCAGCGGCCCGTCGTTCGACACCAGCGTGAACGGTGTGTCGAGCTCAGAGAGCAGCCGTGGCGGACGGACTGGCGGAGGCGCGCCATTGCTGACGCCGCCGTCGGTGCCGACGCGGATGTTCACCTGACGGTGCACCGAACCGCTCGTGTTCGTCGTGACCACGTACGTGACGTGCGTAGACCACTGCAGCGAGCGATCGAGGGGATCGGGCGCGTGCACGACAATGTCGGCCAGCGCCGTTCCGCCGTCGCGGTACGGTGCCCAGCGGAGGATCCGTCCACCATCCAGCGTGTGATTGGAGGGCGTCTCCCAGCTCAATTGCTGGCCCTGGTCGAGGCCGAGCCAAGCAACACACGCGGCCAGAACGGCCGCGTCGGCATCCATCGCCGCAGAGCGCGGCGTCAAATCAAAGTGTAGCGCAAGTCGAGGTTGCACGGTCGTCATGATTGACATTTTCCCTTTGCACTTCCGAGAATCGGAGTGCAATGCCAGACTTTCGCGCTATGCGAATCTTACTTCAGCGTGTCAGCAGGGCCGAAGTCCGTATCCGTTCGGAGGATCTCGAGGGGGGATCGAGAGTCTCCGGGCGCATTCAAGCTGGTTATCTGCTCTTCGTAGGGTTCACGCACACGGACACCGACGCGGAACTCCGATGGATGGCCGATAAGATCGTTGGCCTTCGCCTGTTTGCAGACAGCGACGGGAAACTTAACCACGATATTGCCGAGGGCGCAGGTGCACTCTTGGTCGTATCGCAGTTCACGCTCTACGCCGATGTCCGAAAGGGAAAACGTCCGAGCTTCATCGACGCCGCCCGACCGGAAACCGCTACTCCGCTATATAACCAATTCGTGATGCTTTTGCGCCAGCACCGGCTCGAGGTGCAAACAGGAGAGTTCGGCGCCAGCATGGACGTCGAGCTGGTGAATGACGGCCCAGTCACCATCTGGCTTGAGCGAGAGGCACCAAACGCCGCATCGGCCGCTTCGGGTGCCGGCGCGTGACCGCCATCACCGAGAAGACATCACCGAGACGACATCACGCACGAACAGGTCGCGTCTGCCATGGCACGGGTGATCTTGGCAACCTGAAGCATGTTGCCCCACGAGTTCACGGCGCTCCGTCCACGCGGGTCAGCGCCTGTTCCAGATCCTCGATAATGTCGGAAACATGCTCAAGACCGACACTGACCCGAATCAAGCCGTCGGAAATGCCGACCGCCGCGCGCTCGGCCGGCGTAAGCCTCGAGTGCGTGGTCGACGCCGGATGGGTCACGATCGTGCGCGTATCGCCGAGGTTCGCCGAGTGCGATACCATCTGTACCGCGTCGAGGAACCGGCGTCCTGCGTCCAGACCGCCCGTGAGCTCCAGCACGACGATGCCGCCGCCTTGTGACATCTGCGCTCGCGCCAGGTCGTGCTGCGGGTGCGATGGCAGGAAGGGATAGCGCACCGCCGAGAGCGCTGGATGCCCCTCGAAATGCTGCGCCAAGGTGAGCGCGTTCGAACAGTGGCGATCCATACGGACGGCCAACGTCTCCAGTGACTTCGACAGCAGCCAGGCATTGAACGCGCTCATAGCAGGGCCGGTGTGCCGCGCGAAGAAGCGGCAGTCGGCGATATACGACGCATCGCCGACGATCGCACCGCCGAGGGCCCGTCCCTGTCCATCGATGTACTTGGTCGCAGAGTGGGTCACCACGTTCGCGCCGAGTGCGAGCGGCCGCTGCAGATACGGCGTGGCGAAGCAGTTGTCGACCATCAGCGGAATACCACGTGCGGCCGCGAAGTCGCCGAGCCAGCGGAGATCGATCAGCTCGAGCCCGGGGTTCGAGGGGGTCTCGATGAAGATGAGTTTCGTGTT
>CAITQY010000534.1 GCA_903894655.1 uncultured Gemmatimonadota bacterium | reverse complement strand
CCGCGTTGGTGACGAAGACGAAGTTCCAGCAGGTGGCGCTGGTGCGCGTGTAGCGGATCTCGAACGTGTCGGCACCGACGGTCCAGCGCATCGTGGTGATGCCACCGATCGCGAGGCGCGCCGCCGTGGCGTCGAGCGTCATGTTGGTCGCACCCCGTTGCGGCGCCCCCGCGGGACGAATCGGCGAATACTTCGCCCCCTGTCCCGCCAGATCCGGACTCGGCACGCCGTGAAAGCAGGAGAGCACATACGGACTCACGTCGGTCACATGATACGCGTACCCGGTGGGCGCGTTCGGATGCGTGACGGTGTTGCCGCCGCATCCGGCATCACGCGTGGCCGTGGTGCCATCGGGATTGCGATAGCCGAAAATGGCGTAGCCGTCGAGCGCCCATCCCAACGGGTGCGTGTCCCAGTAGGTGGCCGACTGCTCGGACATCATGCAGGTGGGCGCGGCGTGATAGTGGTAGTCGTCGGCGCGTCCGGCGTGCCCGTTACACAGGTCGAGTTCGCCCAGCACCTTGGTGTCGCCACCGCCCGCACCGGCGTTGCAGCCGCCCTGCTTGCACGGATTGAAGATCGGCACGCCGTTCACCGCGATGCCGATCGGCCCATCGACGGCGGCCGTTTTCGTGGCCGCCACCTGCGGCGTGAGCGGAATGCGCCACGCGTTCGTGCCGGTGAAGTTCTGCGGCAGCGGCACCTGCTGATTGGTGGCCGTGATGCCGTTCATCATGGCGTGCTTTGATTGAATACCGGTGGTGCTGATGGCCGCGTACGTGGAGTCACACGCCACCGACAGCGCATTGGCGGCCGCGAACGGCGTGAGCGACTGCTTCACGTAGCCGCAGGTGATCATCGCGGCGGTGCGCGTGATCGACACGTTCAACGTGGCCGTCTTGAGCGTGATCGACGCCATGGCCGCGGTCAGCGCGGCGCCGGTCACTTGGTTGGCGGCGAGCCCCGTGATCGTGGGGCGCTGTGACAGCGCGTACAGCGTGAACGTGTACGTCTTGAGCCCCGGCCCCTGCGAACATGGTGCCGCGTACGACAGGCCGCCGCCGTCGTCGGCGAATCCCACCGTCCCCTGCCCGTTGGTGCCCGCGGCAATGCTGCTGTCGGTCACCGGCAGGTTGTACAACAGCCAGTTGTACTTGGTCGCGCCCTGCGTCGGGATCGTCGTCATCAGCATCGCCAGCGACACCGTACCACTGGGCAGTCCACGCCAGCTCAGCGGCGGCGAGGTCGAGGTCCCATCGCACGTGTACGTGGTCGGCAGGGAGCCGTCGGACGCCGCGGCACTGCTGGTGAGCGTAAAGGTGGCCGGCGTCAGCGGCGTGGTGGTTGGCGGGGTCGTGACGGCGCCGTCGCCGGCGCCGCCGCAGGCGACCAGCCACAGCGCAGCGTGCAGCGCGACCACGGGTCGCCAAGGGAGGGCGGGAAGCGGAAGCAGGCGCATGCCGAAACATGACGACTATTTCCTGAAGCTGTGAGCGGCGGTGTCCGCTCGGCGAACGCGACCCCGTTGGCGCGCGCTCCGCCTCGGGATTGGCGCCGTCGCCTTACTCAATTGCGGCGATGCGAATCCATCCGAGGGGCCGGCCCGACCACCCGTTCACATTCGTGCTCCTCCGCCAGTGTGGTGGGCGGGATCGACGGGGGGCGCCGGTTGGTTACGGCCGATGTACGACCCGCGGTGGCCGTACGGCGTGAGCGAGAGTGGTGCACAGGCCGTTGCGGAAGGGAACGGGTGCCGCGTTACGACGCCGCGTGCTCATGCGCCGTAAGGGGAGGGAGCCGAACCGGGCCGACCGGCTGCTGGCGGGTCAGGATCACCCAAGCGGCACCCAGACCGGCCTCGAAGTAGTACAGCAGCCGCAGCGGCGCCACACCGACGGCGAAGAAGAAACCACGGCGCGAGCCGAACCATGACAACAGCGGCGCGTTCCCCAGCAGCACGGCGACCACGCACATCACGGAGAAATACGCCAACGCATTGTTCGCGAACACGAGCGCGCCCAGTGTGGCCGCAACCGCCACGGCCGTGAACACCGTATATAACTTCTCCCGCACGCGGAGATTGAGCGGTCCGCGCTGCATCGCTCCGCCGCGCCGAAGGATCAGATGCATCCAGGGAATGGCGCGCTCACGCAAATCGGTGCGCACCATGTTGCCGAAGGTCCATCGCTTGAGATGCTTGCCCTGCAGGTCGGGGTCGAGCAGGATGCGCGCGCCAGCCTCGCGCAGGCGATAGCCCAGCTCGATGTCCTCGATCTGCGGACGCGGATAGCGCACGGCGTCGAACCCGCCGACGGCCAGAAACGTGTCGCGCCGCACCGCGCCGCAGCCCGCCCAGAACGTGTCGGCCTCGCCCGGGTGCAGCGTATGCACGTAGCGATGCAGCAGGTTGCGATACTGCGAGATGAAATCCGTTGCCGCCGGCGCGTCATCGTACGCGCCGAACGCCGCCCCGAGGGTGGGATCGGCCGTAAAGTGCGCGGCGAAGCCACGGAGCGTGCTCGGAGCGACCACGACATCGGCGTCGATGAACACCAGCACCGTGCCCGTGGCGGCGCGCGCTCCCATGTTGCGAGCGTGCGCGGGGCCGCGCGGACCGTCGGCCACGCGCAGCACCTGATCGGCCACCGCGCGCGCCACGTCGGCGGTGTCGTCGGGACTGCCGTCGTCCACGAGGATCAGTTCCCATGACGCCCGCGGCAGATCGCTGGCCTGTAGCCCCTGCAAGGTCTGCTGCAGGTAGGCGGCACAGCGATAGGCCGGGACCACCACCGACAGAAACGGCGCGACCGCGTTCACGAGCGCAGTCGCCACTCCTCGGGCGGCAGCGGGGGAAGCACTCGAGGGGGAAGCACTCGCGGGGAACGCGATCCGGCACCGACTTCGACGACAATCCGTTGAGGGACGACAGGCATGCGACACGTCAGAAGCGAGGAGCAGGCAAACGACAGGGCCGTCGAAACTTGGCGGACTCCCGTTCACAATGACAGCCGCGACGTGCCACGAACCCTATCGGCGCGGCGCGGCCCCCCGCGGCGACGTCACCGCGCTCTTTTTTCCGAAGTACAGCACATTCGGCGCTTCCGAACGCCCCGCCGCGATGTCCATCTGACCATCCATGTCCACGTCGCCGATGGCGAAGCCGTACACCGTGCCCTTCCCGTCGCCGAACCGTACCCGCGCGACGGTGGCACCGGTGCGGATGTACGCCACCGACTCCCCTTCCACATACCCGACGACGACATCCAACAAGCCATCTGCGTTTAAATCGCCGACGGCCAGCGCGTACGGCGCCGTTCGCTCCCGCCCAAAGGACGTACCCGGCGCAAAGCCGCCGTCCCGGGTACCGGCATAGAGTGAGAGGCCGTTCGCTTCGTCGATTGCGACGAGATCGACCAACCCATCGCCGTTGAAGTCGCCCGCCTCCGACGCCCGAATGGCGGCGTCGGTCGGACCGAACGGCACGCCGGTAAACGCCGGCGCCGCACCGGTGCGCGCCTGCTGGATGTAGACCATGCTCTGCCCGCCATCGCGGTGCGGCACGATGAGGTCCACCAGGCCGTCGCCGTTCACATCGGCCGGGGTGATCGTGGTGGCCGACTCCTGCGAGAAGCGCTGGCACTGGTCGTCGAAACGCCCCGCCCCGCGATTCAGGCAGAGGTAGTTGCCGCCGGGGTTCTTGCCGTAGCGGTTCGCGACGATGATATCGGGCAGGCCGTCGCCGTTCACATCCGCCACACTGGCGTTCCGCGTGGGCCACTCGGCCTTGCCGAAGGTCGAGCCCACCGTGAAGTGCCCCTTGCCGTCGTTGAGGTATACGAGCTTCGGATCAGGACGGTCGTTACTGAGCACGACGTCGAGATCGCCGTCCCGATCGAGATCCACCAGGCGCGCCGCGTATGAGCGATCGGACGCCGTACCGAGATCGGTGGCGGGCGCAAAGCCGCCCTTCCCGTCGCCAAGCAGGACCCGGTCTATCAACGGCCAATGGCGACCCTTGGCGAGCATGATGTCCGGCTTGCCGTCGCCGTTCACATCGCCAATGCTGGCATTGGCGGAGGTTTCGGATGTGGTCTCGAGCAGGAGCACACGATCGAACGTCGGCAGGGGTGCCTGGGCGTGTGAATCGGCGAGGGGCCACGATACCGCGAGAAGAACGACGACAAGACGGGATATGCTCATTCCTCAACTTGCGGCGCGACGCATACCATCGCCAGCGTCGACGCATGATGCGGGTACCGGATTACGCAGAGAGCCAGAGAGCGCTGAGCACGCAGAGTTGATCACAATTGACGCCCTCTGCGTGCTCTGTGTCCTCTGCTTCTCTGCGTGATCGGTTCTGCGGCATCGACCGTGGCCGCCAGCAGAGCCGCGAACGGCGGTTGACATAGGGGTGGGGGGTATATATATTGAAAGGAGACGCATAACCCCCATTCCTCATTTCAACGGGTGGATCGATGGACAAGCTCACGATGCAGATCACCGGCATGACCTGCGGTCATTGCGTGGCCGGCGTCACGCGCGCCCTCAAGGGCGTGCCCGGCGTCACGGTCGATCAGGTGGCCATCGGCACGGCCTCGGTGGAATACGACCCGACCGCCACCACGCCGACCGACATCACCACGGCCGTGGAAGAAGAAGGCTACCACGTCGTGTCGGCCGCCTAGCTCAGGAGCCGTCATGAGCCGCAGCGAGTGGCTCGTCGTGATCGCCGGGGTGGTGCTGATCGCGTGGATCAACTGGTACTTCTTTCTGGCCGGCAAAACCACGCCACCAAAGGACGTCCCGTGACGGCGCCCATGACGGCACCCACGAGCGCGCCCGCGGCCACGGGGCCGCGCACCATTCGCATCCCGGTCACGGGGATGACCTGCGCGGCGTGTCAGTCGCGCGTGCAGCGCACACTGCAGAAGCAGCCGGGCGTCAACGACGCCACCGTGAACCTGATTCTCAACGACGCCACCGTCACCTTCGACCCGGCCACTACCTCCCCGGAAACGCTGGTGGAGGTGATCCGCGACGTGGGCTACGGCGCGTCACTGGCGGTGCCTGATCAGACGGCGCTCCAAGAGCAGGATGCGCGCGACGACCGCGCGACGACCGAGTATGTCGCCGTGCGCCGCAAGGCGATCGTAAGCGGCATCGTGGGCCTGTTCGCGATGCTCATCTCGATGCCGCTCATGAGCCAGCTCGCCGCCACGATGCACGCGCACGGCGGTGCCTCCACCGTGGGCGATCCGTTCATGCGCTGGACCATGACCGTGCTCGATCCCGCGCTGCGCCGCGCGGCCCCATGGATGTACGCCGTCGACCCGCGCGTCACTACCTGGCTGCTGCTCGTGCTCACGCTCGGCGTGATGGCATGGGCCGGTCGCCACTTCTACGCCGGCGCTTGGAGCGCCTTTCGGCATCACGCCGCCGACATGAACACGCTGGTGGCGGTCGGCACCGGAGCAGCCTTTTTGTACTCGCTGGTGGCCACCGTCGCGCCCGAGTTCTTCATCAACCGCGGGGTGGCGCCCGATGTGTACTACGAAGCAGTCATCCTCATCATCGCGTTGATCCTCACCGGCAACACGTTCGAGGCGCGCGCCACGCAGCGCACCTCATCGGCGCTGCGGGCCCTCGTGCATCTGCAGCCGAAAACGGCGCGTGTGCTGCGGGATGACGCGGAGCGCGATCTGCCGGTCGAATCGGTACTGGCCGGCGACACCGTGATCGTCCGCCCGGGCGAACGGATCCCGGTGGACGGTGCCATCCTCGCCGGCCGCAGCGCGGTCAACGAAAGCATGCTCACCGGCGAATCGATGCCGGTGACCAAGGGCGTTGGTGACCGCGTGATCGGTGGCACCATGAACACCACCGGTGCCTTCCGCTATCGTGCCACCACCTTGGGCGGCGACAGCGTGCTCGCGCAGATCGTCAAGCTTATGCGCGACGCGCAAGGGTCGCGCGCACCGATTCAACGACTCGCAGACCGCATCTCCGGCATCTTCGTACCCGTCGTCCTGTCTCTCGCGGTCGTCACCTTCGTGGTGTGGTTCATCGCGGCCGAGCAGGCGCCGGCGGTGCGCGCCTTCGCGGCGTCCGTGGCCGTGCTGATCATCGCCTGTCCCTGTGCCATGGGGCTCGCGGTGCCCACGGCCGTCATGGTGGCCACCGGCAAAGGGGCCGAGCTCGGGGTGCTGATCAAGGGCGGCGAAGCGCTGCAGCGGGCGGGCGATGTGACCACCGTGGTGCTCGATAAAACGGGTACCGTTACCGAGGGGAAGCCGGCGGTCACAGACCTCGTGCTGGCGCCGAGCGGCGCCTTCGCGCACCGCGAAGCCGAGCTCCTGCAGCTGGTTGCGTCGCTGGAGTCACGCAGCGAGCATCCACTGGCCGATGCCATCGTGCAGCACGCGAAGGATCGCGGACTTGCCCTGACGGAGCCGGATACCTTCGAATCAATCACCGGTCGCGGCGCGATCGGTGTCGTGAACATGTCCGGCACTACGTTCGCCTTGACGGTCGGCAACGCCGAGCTGCTGGCCGATTACGCCGTGCGCATTGCGCCGCTGCAGGAGCAGGTCGACCGCCTCGCCAGCGAGGGCAAGACCCCGATGTTCGTGGCCGTCGATGGGGTGCTCGCCGGAGTGATCGCGGTGGCCGACCCGATCAAGGCGAGCGCACGCGACGCGATCGCGCAGCTGCACGCGATGGGGCTCGAGGTCGTGATGCTGACCGGCGACAACGCGCGCACCGCTGGCGCAGTAGCTCGCCTAGCCGGCATCGATCGCGTCGTGGCCGGCGTGCTGCCGGCGGGCAAGGTGGCGGAGATTACCCGATTGCAGGCGTTGGGACACGTGGTGGCGATGATCGGCGACGGCGTCAACGACGCCCCGGCACTGGCGCAGGCGGATGTGGGCATGGCCATGGGAACCGGCACCGACGTCGCCATCGAAGCCGGCGACATCGTGCTCATGCGCGGTGATCTGCGCACCGCGGCCCAGGCGATCGCCCTGTCGCGGCGCACCATGCGCACGATGAAACAGAATCTGTTCTGGGCCTTCGTGTACAACGTGATCGGGATTCCCGTGGCGGCCGGTGTGTTGTATCCCGCCTTCGGGCTGATGCTCAGTCCCATTCTGGCCAGCGCGGCCATGGCTTTCAGTTCGGTGAGTGTGGTCTCGAACAGTTTGCGACTGCGACGTTTCACGACGTAACGCGTCGCGGTTCCGGCGGTTCACGAGCTCGCCGCCGCGCACCGACCAATCGGCAAGCCCCGAAACAGCCGGAACACGGATCACACCGATCAACGGAACCCACACGGATACGCCAAAGCGTTGATCGGCGGCCTGCACCATCCGCGGACACGCACACCGCTTACCCGTGTTGTTTTCGGTGTGATCCGTGGTCTCCGTGTTCCGGCAGTTCACAAGCTCGCCGCCGCGCACCGACCAATCGGCAAGCCCCGAAACAGCCGGAACACGGATCACACCGAT
>CAITQY010000533.1 GCA_903894655.1 uncultured Gemmatimonadota bacterium | reverse complement strand
GTCTCGCGGCGCCGGGTCCATGATCTCGAGCCAATTCTTCCAGTCGCTGTTGCGGATCAGCATCGAGATCGGCGAGCCGAGCGTCTCGCCGGCGCGCACGCCCGACAGGAACTCGATGCGATCGGTTTCGATCTGCATGCGGCGTCCTCGGCCGTACCCCTGCTGTCGGCGGGCGAGGTCGGTGTCGACGTCGGCGGCCAGCAATGGGACGCCGGCCGGCAGGCCTTCGAGGATCGAGACGAGCGCCGGGCCATGGGACTCGCCGGCGGTGGTGAAGCGAAGCATGAATGTGCGAAGCAGACGCGAAAGGACGCCGGTGGTTCCGAGATCCGTGTCACAACGTATGACGTGACAGCGCGCGACGGGAGCGTTGCGCCGGAAGGGCGTGGCACCAACGCACGACACGGCCCCGGAGCGAGTGCCCCGGGGCCGAGCCGATTCCCCCGTTCGTGCCGCCGCCGACCGCGCCGTTACTGGCAGGACGTGGTGAAATTGTCGGGCAATGCCACCACGGTCACGCCGCGGATGGTGGCGCCGACGAGCACCAGCTGGCCGTTGGGACGCGTCGTGGCGCGGACCGGTCCGATGATCGGGTCGCGAATGGGGACCGAGGCGATCTTGCGGTAGCAGTAGCTGTCGAACACGTCGATGACCGGGTCGCTCGACGCAATGAACGCGAGGCGTGTGCGGAGCGACGAGTTGGCACCCGTGTTGAGCGGGTGGAAGTCGAGCCCGCCACCGCTGGGCCGCGACTGCAGGATACCCTGCAAGCGGAGCGTGCGATCGAACAGATACGTGGAGTCACCCTTCACCGCATTCAACTCGCCGTCGAAGTTGATGCCGACGCCCTGAACGCGAGAGAATGTGTTGGCCACGAAATCGGTGACATCGAGCGGACGGGAGATCCCGCGGTCAATCACCGGTCTGGGCGGAGTGGAGTCCATGCCCATCGTGGCATCGTACGTCATGGCACGGCTACCACGCACCGATCCGCCTTCGCCGAACACCGCACGGCGGAAGTTGCCCGAGCCGCGCACGAAGGTGGTGTCGCGGAAGGCCAGCTTATCGAGCCGGACGACGACCGAGTAGGAGAAGGTGCCACCGCGGCCGTTCGGCACGTCCTGCTTGTACGGCACCAGCAGCGAATCCTTCCCGAAGCCCGCGGCGGCGAAGCGTTCGACTTCCAGCGTGTCCGAGCGGCCTTCCGACTGGCCGATCGCCTGCTCGAAGAAAAAGTGCGACGTGCGCTGCGTGAGATTCTCCCAGCGGATGGTGCCCTGGTTCGGGAACGGCACCGACTGGCCCGGCGTGGGTGTCGTGGAGTACACCGCGATGATGTCGCGACACGGCGCGTCTGGCGTATTGTCGCTATTGCATGTTGCCGCGAGATACTGCGGACGATCGCTGAAGTCATACAGCGTACGCTGCGCGATCGGCGCATCGGTGGCCTGCGCGCGCACCGTCGTAATACTGTATGCGACGATGTTTGGCAGCGCGTAGCGGAAGACTTCCCGGCCCGTCGTCCCCGCCCTCAGATCGACATAGCTGATGTTGGTTCCGCCGGAGTTCGCCACGAGCAGTGTGTCGCCCATGCTCCCGTCGCGGTTGCGCGGCCACGGCGCGATGCCCCACGGGCGCGAGCCCACGGCGATCGGCGCGCGGAACGTCGAGTCGGCCAGGTTATAGACCTCGAGCCAGTTGCGCTCGATGTTCGACAGGTAGATGCGATCAGTGCGCGGGAAGTAGAACGCATCGGCCACTTTTCCACCGCTGGGCAACGGGCTGGTGTAGCCGGCGACGACCGCGACGGTGTCGAGGCGCAGAGCGCCCGACGTGAAGCGCGCCACATCGCGACGACCGTTCGCATTGCGGGCAAATCCCGCGACGGTGACCAGGGTTGGGTACACCGTGACCGGGACCCGGGAGCGGAAGGTGCGAAGCAGCGTCGAGAAGCCACCGGTCGAGGTCACGGAGTCGGCGACGAGCAACTGACCGGTCAGACTGCGCACTTCGTACCCGAGCACCGCGATGCCCACCGGATCCGTGGCTTCCACGAACACCGTGTCCTGCACTTCGAGTCGCGCGGCAACGCCCGTGCGCACGATCGGCACCGTCGTGGCGTTGGCCGGGCTCTGCACGGCGTACTGCACCGCGGCCCCCAGCACACGCTGCTTGAGCGAGTCGATCACGAACGGCGTGACGGTGATGATCTGTCCTTTGACGCTATCGGGCACGACGAGGGTGTCGAGTACCGCCACCGAATCGCGCAACGGATTGGCGAAGGACGCAGAGTCCCTCACGTTGTACGCGCCGGTGATCTCGTAGCCGAGCGTGCTGACTTTGTACCGTGCCTTGCCGGAGAGGGAAATCACGAGCGACTTACCGCTCACGACTGGCGAACCGGTGACCGGGCTGGTCACGATCGCCTGCGGCGGCTCGAGATTGCCGACGGTGAGCGCTACGCGCGCCGTATCGGACTGATTGCCGGCGCCGTCGGTGGCGATGGCCCGCGCATTCACGGTGGCGCCGAGCGGGGCGTTATTCGGCACCCGGATATTCACGTTCACGGTGAGCGAGGTGACCGCGCTCGTCATGACCGTATCGTACGTGGCGCTGATGCCACCGGCGAGCAGCACGCGCACGCGCTTGAGGCCGATGTTGTCGGTGGCATTCACCGTCAGGGACAGTAGCGTGTCCGCTACCGTATTGCTCTTTGCCACCTGAACACGCGGTGCGATCGTGTCCCGGAAAGGCGGATCGATCACTTCGTCCCCGCTGCACGCGCCGAGGGCGGCGAGCGTGACCAGCGCCGCGAGGGCAGCCGGTCGGGCGGTACGAGGCGTGGGCCGCAGCGAGCGGCGGCCAGCGATGAATGCAGACATGGTGATGTGAGTCCTCATTGCGTCAGCGGCTCGGCGGGATCGCCCCATCATCCAGGATGTGCGGGGTCACCAGGATGAGCAGGTCGCGCTTCGTTTCGTTCTTGGAGTTCTGCGAGAACAAGCGACCGACGAACGGGAGGTTCATGAGAATCGGGATACCGCTGCGGAAACGATTCGTTTCGGTGACGGTCAGGCCGCCGATCACGGCCGCCTCACCATCAGCCACGAGTACCTGCGACTCGGCCCGCTGGCGGTTGAAGATCACGCCCACATCGGTGGCCGCGATTTCCGCGCTCGAATTCTCCGCCTTGATGTTCATCAGCACCATGCGATTGTTGGTGATCTGCGGCGTGACGGAGAGCTTGATACCAGCCTCTTCCTTCGACACCGTGGCGCGAGGGAAGAAGGCCGCCGCGTTCGGCTGGCCTTGTGCACCACCGCCACCACCGC
>CAITQY010000532.1 GCA_903894655.1 uncultured Gemmatimonadota bacterium | reverse complement strand
TTCACGCTGCCGTTGCAGCTCACGGTGATCGACGCCGCGCGCTGGCAGAAACGGTGGTGGAACAACACGCTCGAAGTCGCGCAGACCACGACCGCCACGCACGTGCATCTCAATTGGACCGACCGGCTGTCGGCCGATCGACGCCGCGCGGTGGAGCAGGGGGTAGCGGCGGTGAACGCGCGCGCCGCCTTCACCACGCCGTTGGAATTCGCCGACACGCTGCAGGCGCTGGCCGAGTCGGTGCGCCACACGGAGCAGCGCGCCACGCAGGGCGTCGCCACCGCGCATCGGCACGGACGCGGGCATACGCATCCCTTTGGCAGCGTGGCCTTGCCGCTGCCCCGGATAGTCGAGCGCGCGCGCTTCCTGGCCTTCGTGCAGGCACTGCCGGCGGCGGTGGTACGCGCCAAGGGACTCGTGCGCTTTGCCGATCAGCCGGCCGACATGTTCGTGTGGAATCGGGTGCCGGGGCGCAAAAAGGTGCAGCTTGACGAGTCGTCTCCGCACGCTGATGCCGAAGCGACCGCCCTGTTCATCGGCGTCGGGATGTCGCTCGACGATCTCGAAGCGCGGATCGCAGGGCTGGTGTAAGCGCGAGCCGCTTCGTCGGCCGCTGGCATTTCTCCCGGCGCTGTAGTGTAGCAGATTTGACTAGCCCGTCTTTCCCGCTTCCGGAGCTTCCGTCGTGATGTCTCGTTCGCTCTTCCGACCGACTGTGGTCGTCGCCGCGCTCGCCCTCGGTCTTCCCGCGCTCGCGTCGGGCACGGTCATGCGACATCTCAAGCTGGTGCGCTCGTTCCCAGCCGCCGACACGGTGCTGGCCGCGTCGCCCGAGAAGATCACGGTCGAACTCAGTGAAGCCGTCGAACTCACCGGTGCCAAGCTCACGCTGGCGACGAAAGGCGGGGTACCGATGGCGCTTGGCGCACTGCGTCGCGAACCGACCGCGCCGAAGGTGTTGCGCGCCGACGTGACCACCGCGCTCGCTGCCGGTGGGTACGTGGTGTCGTGGCGCACCATGTCGAAGGACGGACATGTGGTGAAGGGGACCTTCGGGTTCCGCGTCGGCGCGGCCAAGTAACTCGCTCGAGACGTGGAACTCGCGGCGCCGCTGATTCGCCTGCTGCTGTACGGCGGGGCGGCGCTGGCGATTGGTCGCGGAACGCTCACGGTGCTTGCTCACGAGGTGCACGAAGCGTCCGCCGATCCACGGGCGGTGCGCGTGTCACTCTGGTTGGCGGCCCTCGCGCTGGTCGCGGCGCCGCTCGCGCTGCTGTTGATGCAGCAGCAGGCACTCGAACTCACCACGGCCGAGTTGCCGGGGCTGCTGCGCGACACCACGTGGGGGCGCGGGTGGCTGCCGTTGGCGATCTCCTGCCTGCTGTCGGCGCTCCTGCTGCTCATGCCGCGCTCGCGGGCGGGTACGCGCGCCAGCTCGTGGGCGCTGCTGCTGGTGGCGTTGGGTGTGGCGGCCGCGATGGGCGGGCTGGG
The DNA here is from genome assembly GCA_903894655.1 of uncultured Gemmatimonadota bacterium. Taxonomy (GTDB): domain Bacteria; phylum Gemmatimonadota; class Gemmatimonadetes; order Gemmatimonadales; family Gemmatimonadaceae; genus Gemmatimonas. The sequence goes on along the minus strand of CAITQY010000532.1, from coordinate 585 downwards.
ACACGCCGCTGCCGATGACCAGTGGCCGCTCGCGTCGCGCCTGTTCGACGCGCTGCACGTGGTGGGTGTCGGCGCGTGGATTGGTGGGCTCGTGCTGATGTTGCTGGCCAGTGCGGGCACCGCCGTGCCGTCCGCCAGCGAATGGCGCGCCTTCAGCCGCATCGCGACCGTGATGGCGCCGGTGGTGCTGCTGTCGGGCTTGGGCAGCGCCTGGCGTCGGGTTGGCGGCAGCGAGCCCACGGCCATCCTGGCCAGTGACTACGGGAAACTGCTGCTGATCAAGATCGTGCTGGCGCTGTCCGTGATGGCCATGGGCTTCACGCAGCGGCGGCGGATCTCGGCGGGTCAGACCCCGTCGCGAACGGTGGTGCTGCGCGAAGTCGTGCTGGCGGCCGTGGTTCTGGGCGCCACCGCGTGGATGACCGGCACGGAGCCGCCCGGCGAGTAGGCTGGCCGTTCGCCGAGCAGGCCGGATACGAAAAAAGCCCGCGAGCGATGCTCGCGGGCTTCTCCGTACCACATGCCGTGTTTAGCGGTTGTAGCGCTTCTTGAACTTGTCGACGCGACCCTGCGTGTCGATGAGGC
>CAITQY010000531.1 GCA_903894655.1 uncultured Gemmatimonadota bacterium | reverse complement strand
CCGCCCCCGCTGATTCTGCCCGGCCTCTCTTATGCGCATCAAAACCACCAATTCGCTGATCCTGCTCGTTGCCGTGCCGCTGCTGGGCGGCTGGTACGTGACGAACCGGGCCGAGCGCCAGTACGTCGACGCGCAGCTCGCGTCGGAATCGGCACTCCCGGCGGCCCTGCTGGCCCTCGACCAGCTGCGTCAGGGGTCCGACCGGCTCACCGCCGACGTGCGCGCCTTCGCCGCCACCGGCGACCTGCTCTGGCGCGAGGACTTCGAGACGGAAGTCGCTCGTGACCGCAACCGCACCAAGGCGGTGGAGAAGCTCAAGGCGCTGAAGATCACCGGGGATGAGACGCGTCTCCTCGACAACACGGTGGCCAAGTCGACGGCGCTCATTGCGCTGGAAGATCAGGCGTTCGCGGCGGCCGGCGAGAAGAATTTCACCCGGGCCATTTCGCTCGTGTACGGCGAGGAGTATCGCACCCGGAAGGCGTCCATTGCGGAGGGGCTCGACCAGTTCCGGGACATCGTGACGGAGCGGCTGAAGGCGGAAGTGACCGCAGCCCAGCAGAGCGCGCGAACCGTGCGGGTGGTGCGCCAAGGGTGCATCATCGCGGCCGCGCTGCTGTTGCTCTTCACGCTGGCCTTCTTCTACCGCCAAGTCGTCCGTCCGCTGGACACGCTCAAGCACGACGTCGACTCGCTGCTGGCCGGAGCGGCCGACGTCAAGATTCACCATCAGGACGATGCGAACGAAGTCGGTGACGTGGCGCGCTCCCTGCAGCGCTATCGCACCACCGCCGACGAGGTGGAGCGTCAGCGCCAGCTCAAGGCACTGGTCGGGAACGTCTCGGCCGCGCTGCAATCGGCCGACAGCCTCCCCGAGTTTGGGCGTCAGCTGCTCTCCACGCTCATGCCGGAACTGCAGACCGGCGCCGCCTCGGTGTACTGCATGGAGGCCGACGGCAAATTGCTCACCTGCCTGAGCAGCTACGGGCTCGACGCCACCCTCTCCACCCGGCAGACGGTCGCGATCGGCGACGGCCTGATCGGCCAGTGTGCGAAGGAGCGGACCAAGCTCACGTGGAATGACGTGCCGCCCACCTACGCGCGCCTGGCCTCGTCGCTCGGCGGAGCCACCCCGCGCGTCATCGTCGCCGTCCCCGTGCTGTCGAAAAATGCCGCGCTCGGCGTGATCGAGCTGGCCCTCTTCGCGCCGCTGAGCGACAGCCATCGCGCCCTGATCGACGAGGTGATGCCGGTGGTCGCCCTGCAGCTCGAAATCCTGCAGCGCAATGTCCGCACGCAGGAGTTGCTCGCGCGTACGCAGGAGCAGGCGGAGGAACTCGAAACACAAACCGGCGCACTCACGCAATCGCAGGATGCGCTGATGGAACAGCGCTCGCAACTGATCGAACAGCAGGAGGAGATGCGGGTGTTGGCCGAGATCGGCAAAGTGGTGAATGCCTCGCTCGACATCGACACCGTGCTCGAAACGATCATCACCGAGGCGGTTCGTCTGGGTGGGGCGGACTCCGGAACACTCTACGAATTCGACGAAGCCGACGGCACCTTCAATCCGCGGTTCAACGTGGGCATGTCCGAAGAAATGGTGGCGGCGCTGCGCGGGTCGCGCATCCGCATCGGCCCGGGCAGCGTGGTGGGCATGGCCGCCGAAAAGCGCGGCGTCTATATGGTGGAGGACATCGAGAACGACCCCACGTATCAGCTGCGGGCGGCGAACAAGCGGGGTGGCGGGTTCCGCGGGCTGCTGGGCGTCCCCACGATGAGCAACGATCGCATCATCGGCGGGATCGTGATCCGGCGCCGCGAGCCAGGCGCGTTCGATACCTCGCGCGTGAGCCTGCTGCAAACGTTCGCGACGCAGTCGGTGATGGCCATCCAGAATGCGCGGTTGTACGCGGAGATCCGCGTCAAGGGTGAGCAGCTCGACAACGCCAGCCAGATGAAGTCGCAATTCCTGGCCAACATGAGCCACGAAATCCGCACGCCGATGAACGCGGTGATCGGGCTCGCCTACCTCGCGCTCAAAACCGATCTCACCGACAAGCAGCGCGATTACGTCGGGAAGATCCACACCGCCGGCAACTCACTGCTCGGCATCATCAACGACATTCTCGACTTCAGCAAAATCGAAGCCGGCAAGCTCGATATCGAGTCTACCGACTTCAATCTCGAGGATGTGTTCCGCGCCGTCACCACCGTCACCAGCCAGAAGGCCTACGACAAGGGGCTCGAGTTCCTCGTCGATATTCCGAGCACGGTGCCGGTCAATCTCATCGGCGATCCGCTGCGCCTGAATCAGGCGCTCACCAACGTCATCAACAACGCCGTCAAGTTCACTGAACAGGGCGAGATTCACATCAAGGCGGCGCTGGTCGAGCGCGTCGACGATTCGGTGCTGCTGCGCTTCAGCGTGCGCGACACCGGCCCCGGGATGACCGCCGAGCAGTGCGCCAAGCTGTTCCAGCCGTTCACGCAGGCCGACATGTCCACCACCCGCAAGCACGGTGGGACCGGGCTTGGCCTCACCATCAGCAAGACACTGGTGGAGCTGATGGGCGGCGAAATCGGGCTCGAGAGCGAGCCCGGCGTGGGCACCACGTTCTTCTTCACCGTGCGCGTGGGCGTGGGTCAGGCCACCGACCGTCGCACGATGGTACCCGAGGCAATGCACCGCCTGCGGGCGCTCGTGGTGGACGACAACCCAGTGGCGCGCGAAATCCTCACCGACTCGCTCGGCGACCTCGTGGCCACCGTGGACTCCGTGAGTTCGGGCGCCGAAGCGCTGGCCGCCATCCGCCAGCACAACGCCGACGCCACGGCGCCGTACGATGTGGTGTTCATGGACTGGCGCATGCCCGGGCTGGACGGCTTGCAGACCACGCGGCTGTTGCGCTCGGAAACGGGGCTCGCGTCGCAACCGGCGGTGGTCATGGTGACCGCCTTCAGTGGGGAGGAGGTCAAGGAAGCGGCGGGTGCCCTCAATCTCAACGGCTTCATGGTGAAGCCGGTGAGCAAGTCGATGGTGCTCGATACGCTGGTCACGCTCTTTGCCAGTGCATCTGAAACCGGAACGATGCGCGCGGTCGGCGGCGCGGCGGAAGTCGATACCGACCTCGATCGCTGCGCGGGCGCGCGCGTGCTGCTCACTGAAGACAACGAGATCAACCAACAGATCGCCATCGAGCTGTTGGAAGGATCGGGCGCGCATGTGACCGTGGCGAACAACGGGCGCGAAGCCGTCATGCATCTCGACGCGAACCCCACCGGATTCGACGTCGTGTTCATGGACCTCCAAATGCCCATCATGGACGGGCATCAGGCCACGATGGCGATCCGCAACGATGCGCGCTTCGCCGCGCTGCCGATCATCGCGATGACGGCGCACGCCTCGAACGACGAACGCGCGCGCTGTCTGGCCGAGGGCATGAACGATCACATCTCCAAGCCCATCGCGCCGGCCATCCTCTTCGCCACGCTGGAGAAGTACTACGCGCCCGCCCGAGCGGCCGCGGTGCGGGCCGCCAGGGCCGCCCAGGCCGCCGCGGCCGGGCCGGCAAGTACGGCGCCCGTGGCCGCACCCGGAACTGCACCCGGAACTGCACCCGTGGCTGCACCGGATGCGCTCCCGCGCATTCCCGGACTCGCGGTGGACGAGGGGCTCGCCCGCGTGGCGGGGAACAAGAAGTTGTACGTAAAGCTGCTGCGGCAGTTCGTGGCGCAGGAAGCTGACGCCGGCGCGCGCATCAGCGCCTGTCTGGCCAGCGACGATCGCGGCACCGCCGAGCGGCTCGCCCACACCGTGAAGGGCGTGGCGGGCTCCCTCGGCGCCGGCGCCGTACAAGCCGCCGGTGGAGTGCTGGAAAAGGCGATCGGGGACGGGGCCGACGCCGACAGCTGTGCGCCGCACTGTGACGCGCTGGCCGCAGAAATGGCCCTGCTCATCGAACGGCTCGGGCCGGATTACGCGCCGGCCCCCGTGGAAACCTCGGCGGCCCCGGTGGGGGCCTTCGATCCGACCACGGGACGGGCCATCGTGGAACGCACGCTGCAACGTCTCGCCGACTTCGATGCCGATGCCGCCGAAGATGTCGACAGCCATCGTGACGTGTTCCGCGCGCTGCTGGGCCACGAGGGCTTCGCCGCGTTCGAAGCGCACATACAGGGATATGCCCTCGGCGACGCCCACGCCGCCCTCGAGGCGGCCCTGAACGCGCACACGTAATGCACACCATGCTCGAAGTGCCGGCCCGCCTCGAGGCGCTGGCGCTGGTGATTGCCCAAGCGCGGGCGCTCGCGTTACTCGTCGGATGCGACGCGGCGCGCACTGCGGCGGTGGAACTCGCCTGTGAGGAAGGGTTCAGTTTGATCCTCGATCGCGTGGACGGGCCAAGTGATTCGTTGGTGCGCGTGCACGCCACGATCACGCCCTTGGCGCTCGAGATTGCCTTTGACGATCGCGAGATTCCACCGCTCTCCATCGCACACGACCACGACGCGCCCGACAGCGCGTCGCTCGACGCCATCGACCTCTCGGCGGTGGCCCGGCAGCTCATTCGTCACAGCGCCGACGAAGCACGCTGGATTCCTCTCGGACGGCAGGGAAACCGGCTCTCGCTCGTCTTCCATCGTCGCGACCCCGACATCACCGCATCGGCCCCGCCGGAGTCACTGGTCCCGTTCTCCGACAGCGCGCCGCTCGCCCCGGCGCAGGAGTACATCGTGCGCGTGGCGGGGGCCGACGGCGCGGATGACTGGGCCCAGATTGCGCGCGCCATCTACCGCACCTACGGCTTCAGCTACGCCGACGATCTGTACATCCCGGATCGGATCCGGGAGCTCAACCGCGCCGGCCATGTGCTGTCGATCGTGGCCACCACAACGGAGGGCGAGGTCGTTGGGCACTACGCCCTCGACGTGCGTGGCTTCGGCCAGCTGGGCGTCGCGTCCTGCGCCACGGGCGAACTGGGGAAGGCGGTGGTCGATCCGGCACACCGCAGCCGCGGCCTGATGGAGCGCATGCGACGCCTTACGGAGGAGCGCGCGCAGGCCCTGGGGCTGGTCGCGGTGTTCAGCGAGCCCACGATGACGCACCCGTTCAGTCAGCGGGCCAACGAACGGCTCGGGGCCCGCGCCTGCGCCATCAACCTCGGTCTGGTTGGCGGCACCGTGGAGCTGAAAGGCATCGCGGTGGCCGACGCCGCCGAGCGCACCTCGCTCATGGTGTACTTCCAGCCGCTGGTGCCACCGGCGGCGCGCACGATCTGTGCGCCGGCGCAGCACCGGGCCATGCTGCAGCGCACCTACGACGGCTGCGGCATCCCCGTCACGATCGCCGACGGCGGTGAACCCATGGGTGACAGCGACGTGACCGTGACGTTCGTGGGCGGCCTCGATTTCGGCATGATCGGGGTGCGGCATGCCGGCGCCGACATCGCCACGGCCCTGCGCGCCGCGCGCGACGAGCTGGTGCGACGCGCGGGGGCGCGGGTCATCTTCCTCGACCTGCGTCTCGACGACGTGGGGTGCGCCGCTGCCTGTACCGTGGCCGAGCAACTCGGCTTCTTCTACGGCGGACTGTGCCCGCACTTCAGCGCGGGGGCCGATGTCCTCCGGCTGCAATCGATCGATGTCCCGATCGATATGAACCGGCTGGCCGTGGCCGGCCCCTTCGCGCGCGAGATCCTGGACTACATCATCGCCGATCGCGCGCGAGTCGAGCGAGCCGCCGGTGGGAGAGTAACGACCCAGTAGTCAGTGGTCGGAGTTCAGGCGTCTGACTGGGTATAGTGGTCAGAGTTCAGCAGCGACAGTGCACAGTACCGAGCGTTTGACTGGCGGCGCGGCGATGAATGCACGGCAAAGCCGGCGCCGCGCACGTCACACAGGCAATTCTCGACACTGCGGACTG
>CAITQY010000530.1 GCA_903894655.1 uncultured Gemmatimonadota bacterium | reverse complement strand
GATCTAATCGGCGATGCCTTCTTCGCGAATGCGCAGCGACTCCCCATAGAACGAGCGCGCCACGCGATTCACCAGAAACCCCGGCGTGTCGGCGGCGAGCACCGTCGTCTTGCCCCACGCCGTGGCGAGCGCGCGCGCGGCGGCGATGACCGACTCGGACGTGGTGATCGCCGGAATGATTTCCACCAGCGGCATGATCGGCGCCGGATTGAAGAAGTGGACGCCCACCACACGCTCAGTGTTCGTGCACGATCCAGCCAATGCCGCGATGGAGAGCGACGACGTGTTCGAGGCCAGGATGGCCGTCCGGGCCACGATCGCTTCGAGTGCGCGTAACAGCTGCTGCTTCGCGGCGACCTGTTCGACGATGGCTTCGATGACGACGCCGCACGGGGCGAACGCCGCTAACTGGTCCGGGCTCACGCCATCCACGTACGTGATGCGAGCCAGCACGGCATCGGCCTGCTCGCGCGTGAGACGCCCCTTCTCCACGTCGCGGGCCAAGGCCTTCGCATGTCCCGACCGCGCGCGCGCGATCGACGCCGGCTGCGCGTCGGCCAGCACCACCGCGTGTCCATGCACGGCCGCGACCTGGGCGATGCCGGCGCCCATCGCGCCAGCACCGACCACCCCCACGACTGTCTTATCCGTGTCCACCGTCGTGTCGCTCATGCGCCGCGATACACTGGCGCCCGCTTGTCGAGAAACGCGCGTACGCCTTCCTCGTAGTCGGCCGTGCGTCCCGCTTCGTGCATCGCCTGCGCCTCAACCTCGAGTTGTTCGTCGAGCGAATTGCTGAAGCTGGTCAGCATCGCGCGTTTCGTGAGACCGAACCCGCGCGTGGCCTGCGTCGCCAACGAGGCGGCCATCGCCTGCACGGTCGCCATCAGCTCCGCCTTCGGGGCCACGTCCCAAATCAACCCCCACTCCTTCGCCTTCACGGCCGGCAGCTTCTCCGCCAGAAAGAACATGCCCGTCGCGCGTTGCGTTCCCACGAGGCGCGGCACGAAGTACGTGCCGCTGGTATCAGGGATGAGGCCGAGTTTCGCGAAGCTCTCCACGAAGCTGATATCGTCGGCGGCAATCGTGAGGTCGCAGGCAAAGGCCAAGTTGGCGCCGGCACCGGCAGCAATGCCGTTGACCGCACAGAGTACCGGCTTCTCGATGGTGCGAATGGCGCGGATGATCGGGTTGTAGCAGCTCTTTACGATCTCGCCGATGTCCGGCATCGGACCATCACCCTGCGGCAGCGCCTCGGCCAGATCCTGGCCGGCACAGAAGCCGCGTCCGGCACCGGTCAGCACGATCGCGCGCACCGCCGCATCGCGCGCGGCGGCATCGAGCGCCGCGAGGAGCCCAGCCGCCATCTCGCGATTGAAGCTGTTGAGGACATCAGGACGGTTCAGCGTCAGGGTGAGGACACCGTCGCGCTGGTCGAGCAGAAGAAAGGACGTGGATGAGGACATTTCGAAAAATACCATGTCGGGCGCCACGTGCGTGCCGAGACTGGTGCCAGAATGTTCGTCCCCGTGCACCAACGTTCCGGATGCGCCAGCGGGCGGGTCGCGCCATTCGGCGGTCCGGCCGCATGCGGCCGCATGCACGGTGGCCCACGGGAATCGACGGTGATGCTCCCGTCGGGGGCTGCGAGTGGGCAGATTACTCCTCTATGCCTGCTAAGTCTGCTGCAAAGAAGGATGTCCCGACGCCCCGCCCCGGGTTCGACTGGCGACGTATCGCCTATCACACACTTGCGTCTCGCTCGGCCGACGAGGTCGAAGAGACGACGAATCGGCTGCGCAATTCCGTGCCGCGCGAGCATCTGGTGCTGTACCAGTTCTCGGCGCGGGGCCATGATATGGCTCAGGTCATTCTCGGCTCGCTCATGAACGGCCAGCACGACGGCGCGGGTGCGTACTACCGCTCGCGTCCGTTCCTGCTCTCTGTCGGCCTCTCGATTCCTGATGCCTTTGGCAGCCCGCTCGGCCGCGCCGGCGGATTCAGCGACGGCCGCGATATCGGGGTGGTGTGCAACCTGCCGAATCGCGCGGGATGCACGGTGCTGCCGATGTCGGGGGACGTGGGTTCGCAGTACACCCCCGCGGCGGGCTGGGCCCAGTCGATCACGTACCATCGCGACAGCCTCGGCGATGCGAGTTACGCCGGCTGCATGAGCGTCGCGCTTGGCGGTGACGCGTCGGTAGCGACGAGCGGATTCTGGGCGTCGCTGACCATGGCCACCACGCTCAAGTTGCCGATGCTGTTCTACATCGAAGACAATGGTCTCGGCATCAGCGTGCGCAGCGACATGCAGACACCCGGCGGTGACATCGCACGCAATCTCGCGTCGTTCACGAATCTGTTCATTCGCAATGGAAGCGGCACCGACCCGCACGAAGCCGCCGGTCTGCTGCAGGAGGCGGTGACGCACGTGCGCAGCGGCGAAGGGCCGGCGCTGGTACGTCTCACGGTACCTCGCCTGAGCGGTCACTCGGGGCCCGACAACCAGAAGGGGTATCGCACCGACGACGAGATCGCGGCTGACCTGGCGCGCGATCCGCTGCCGAAGCTGCGCGACTATCTCGTGCCTGCGGCGATGTCGGCCGCCGAGTGGAATGCGCTCGAAGCGGAGGTCGCGCGCGATATCGCGACCGGACTCGCGGAGGCGCGTGCCCGAGCCATCCCCAATCCTGCCACCATCGCGCAGCATGTGATGTCCGACGAGTCGCCTGAGGTGGCCGAGGCGATGGGTGGCTTGTCGCGCGCCGAGCGTGCCGCGCTGCCCAGCACCGAGACACCGAGCGACGGCGGAGAAATGCTCCGCTACGCGGAGGCGATCCGTCGCACGTTGCGCCATGAGCTGGCGATCAATCCCAAGGTCGTGGTGTTCGGCGAGGATGTGGGTCCCAAGGGCGGCGTGCACCTCGTGACGGAAGGGCTGCAGCGGCAGTTCGGCAACGCACGGGTGTTCGACACCAGCTTGTCGGAAGAAGGCATCATCGGTCGCGCCGTCGCGATGGCGATCAGCGGTTTGATGCCGGTCGCGGAGATCCAATTTCGCAAGTATGCGGATCCCGCCACGGAACAGCTCAACAACACCGGTACGATGCGGTGGCGCACGGCCAACCGCTTTGCCGCGCCGATGGTGGTGCGCATGCCGGGTGGGTTCGGCAAGGACGTGGGCGATCCATGGCACAGCATGAGCGACGAGGTGCGCTTTGCGCACGCGTACGGATGGCAGGTGGCGATGCCGTCGAACGCGGCGGACGCGGTGGGCTTGTTGCGGACAGCCATGCGAAGCCCGAACCCGACCATCTTCTTCGAGCACCGCTCGCTGCTCATGACCGGCGACGGCAGCGCCCGCTATCCGGGTGACGACTATGTGATCCCGTTCGGCAAGGCGCACGTGGTCCGTGAGGGCACGGACCTCACGGTGGTGTCGTGGAGCGCGATGGTGCAGCGGTGCACCGACGCGGCGGAATCGTTCGGCGATCGGGTCGAAGTGATCGACCTGCGTACCATCTCACCGTGGGACCGGGAGGCGGTGCTGGCGTCCGTGCGGAAAACCGGGCGCTGCCTGATCGTGCACGAGGATAACATGACGGCCGGGTTCGGTGCCGAGATCGCCGGTGTCCTCGCGCAGGAGGCATTCTGGCACCTCGATGCGCCGGTGCGACGCCTCGCACCGATGGATATCCCGGTCCCGTACCACGCGGTGCTGCTGGACGTCGTCGTGCCCACCGTGGCGTTGATCCGGACGGAAATGGAAGCGCTCCTCGCCGTGTAACGACATGGTTGGGGTCGCCGAACCACCCCAACCATGCCGCCCTTGGTCTCGGGTTTGATCACTGCCCGGACCAGCGATGATGTATCGCGCCGCGCTCAAATGGCTTACGATTCAGAGGTCCTGTCCGGACAATTCCTGGGCGGGCATTCGGGCGATTGCTGTGCCCGTTCTTTGGCACTTACGCATAGGATTCCATGACAAAACGACTGATCGGTCTTTCGCTGCTGACGGCGATGGCGGCGGTCCCTTCGGCCGAGGCCCAGAGCCTCGGCGAGCGCATTGAAGTTGGTGCGTTCGGACAGTACACGAAGCTTGACGACAAGGTTCGTATCGATAACGTGGCCGGCATCGGAGCGCGTGCGGGGATCTCCGTATACAAGTGGCTCGGTGTCGAAGGCGACATTCAGGTCGGCAGCACCAAGGCCAACCGCGCGCCCAACGAAGACATCACGTACCGCCCGTTCCGCGGCCTAGCCACACTGACCGTTCCGTTCGTTCCATCGAAGAAGGCCGCCCTGGTGCTCGGCGCCGGCTACTTGAACTCGGTCTATTCGGGCCGAAGCACGCCGAACGAGTACGAAGACGGCATGACGGGTCTCGTCGGTCTCAAGCTGTGCTCGAGCGG
>CAITQY010000529.1 GCA_903894655.1 uncultured Gemmatimonadota bacterium | reverse complement strand
GCATCGTGTACGCTGGCGGCGCACGCGACGTCGAAGCGATGTGGGTCGCGCCCGACACGAGCGTGTGGTTCGCCACGAAGCGGCCGCAGGTCGACGCGAAGGGCAGGCCGCGGCCGTCGCGGCTCTATCGCGTGCCAGCGTCCGCATGGGCCAGCGGTTCCACCGTCACGGCTACCGCGGAGCTGGTAGACTCGCTGCCGATCGTACCTCAGGCGTCCGTGTCACGCGATTGGGTCACCGACGCGTCGCTCTCGTCCGTCATGGCCGATGGCCGGCGGCGACTGGCGATTCTGACCTACGGGTCGGTGTATGTCTTCGATGCCGAGCCGGTCACGGGAAAACCCGGCGCGCCCTTGGCGCACTGCACCGTTCCGCCGGCTCTGCAGCAAGCCGAGGGGATCAGCTGGCTTCCCGATGGGCGGCTCATGCTCGCCAACGAGGGGCGCGGTGCCAGCCTCTATCGAGGACGCTGTCCATAGTGGGACCGCTTCCGGTTTGCCGTTCACATGCGGCGAGGGCCATACTTCAGCGATACCATTCGACACACCCGACGAAACCAATTGGCGGGCGCCGCCGTACACACCGATATCCGAACCTCAAGGAATCGAACATGGTCACGCGAGAAGACATCGAGGCATTCCTCGATCGACTGAGTGCCGACGGCGCATCCCATCAGGAACTGGAGCCGGGGTTGTGGCTCGTGCGCCCCAGTGGCGCGCTGGAATTCGACGTGGTCGTTACGCACAACCCGCCGGTGGTGTTGCTGCGGGTCAAGGTGATGCCACTTCCGGCCGCCCCCGCCGAACAGGCCGCACTCAACCGTCGCTTGCTCGAGCTCAACGCCAGCGATCTGCTGCACGGCTCGTACGGCATCGATCAAGACAACGTCGTGCTGACCGAGGCCCTCGAACTCGCGCATCTGGATTTCGAGGAATTTCTCGCGTCGTACGAAAGCATGACTCTTTCGCTCACATCGCACCTTCGTGAGCTGGCCGCCTTCCGCGAGGCTCGCTGAACCATGGGTATCTTCGACCGTCTCTCGACTCTCATCAAGTCGAATCTGAATGAGCTCATTTCTTCGGCGGAAAATCCCGAGAAGATGCTCAATCAGATCATCGTCGACATGCGCAACCAGCTGGCCAAGGCCAAGCAACAGGTCGCCGCGTCCATCGCCGACGAAAAGCGCCTCAAGGATCAGGCCGACTCGGAATTCAAGCTCGCCGATGAGTGGGAGCGTCGCGCGATGCTCGCCGTGCAGGAGGGGCGCGACGACCTCGCGAAGCAGGCGCTGCTACGAGGGCAGGAGCACCTCGAACATGGCCAGCAGCTCGCCAGCACGTGGGAGACGCACCGTATGGAAACGGAGAAGCTCAAGCAGTCGCTCCGTGACCTGAACGACAAGATCGAAGAGGCGAAGCGGAAGAAGAATCTTTTGCTCGCCCGGCAGCGGCGGGCCGAAGCGCAGGCCCGCATCTCTCAGACGATGTCCGGTCTCTCGGACAATTCGGCATTCGATGCGTTCAACCGCATGGAAGAGAAAATCACGGCCAACGAACGGCAGCTGCAGGCCGCGCAAGAAATCGATGAAGAGTTCAGCGGCGACCGTCTGGCCGGTGAGTTCAAGCACCTCGAGCGCGCATCGGGCGGCGTGAACGCCGACCAGCAGCTGTTGCAGCTCAAGCAGCGCATGGGGATGTTGGCCGCCGGCGCGCCCGCGGCGTCGCGTCAGCTCGCCGCCGGTGCCGCCGGAGCGGCAACACCAGCGGCGCCGGCGCAACTGGCAGCCGGTCCGGATGCGGCTACCGTTGCGGCGGCCGCGGCGGCCGCCGAACAGGCCAAGACCGGCGAAGCGGAGTTGATCGCCGAAATCGAGCGGCTCAGCGAGGGGCAGCGGCGGTCGTGATTTACGCCGCCGTGACGGAGCGGTAGATTCCCCGTATCCCTTCCGGTTCCGCTTCCGGTCGCTGACGGCGGCCCCCTTTCCGGGGCCGCCGTTCTCGTCTTCCCCCTCCGCATCATGGCCCAGCCGCGTCGATTTCTGATCCTCGCCGAAGGCAGCTTCGGTCCGCTCAGCTCCAAGACCGCCAACGCCTGCATCCGGTACGTGCCGGATGAAGTCGCCGCCGTCCTCGATAGTGGGACCGCCGGTCGCACGGCGCAGGACGTGCTCGGCTTCGGTGGCAACATCCCCGTCGTCGCGTCGTTCGCGGCCGGCATGGCACATAAGCCCACGGCGCTGCTCATCGGGATCGCGCCCGCCGGAGGCCAGTTCCCTGATGCGTGGCGCGCCATGGTGGGCGATGCGTTGCGCGCCGGTCTCGATCTTTGGAGTGGCCTCCACACGTTGCTGGGTGATGACCGCGAATTCGCCGCGCTGGCCGCTGCCTCCGGCGCGACGATCCGCGATCTGCGGCGCGCACCCCCGGGACTCGAGGTCGCGTCAGGCCGTGTCCGTGATCTCGACGCTACGATCGTGTTGACCGTGGGGACCGACTGCAACATCGGGAAGATGACCGCGCAGTTGCAGGTGCAGTCATCGGTCCGGCAACTTGGACATCGCGTGAATTTTGCCGCCACCGGTCAGACCGGCATTCTGGTGGAGGGGCGGGGCATCGCGGTCGATGCCGTCATCGCTGATTTCATCGCCGGTGCCGCTGAGTCGCTCACGATCGAGGCGGCGGAGGCGGCGGACATTGTGCTGGTGGAAGGGCAGGGGTCGATCATTCATCCCGCCTACTCCGGCGTGACGCTCGGACTCATGCATGGCGCGCTGCCGCATGCGATGGTGCTCTGTGCGCAGCCGTCCCGCACCACGATTCACCGCAACCCGTGGGTGCAGATCCCGTCGCTCAGCGAGATGATCCGCTTGTACGAATCGGTCATGGAACCGCTCCGACCGTCGCCGGTGATCGCGCTCGCGCTCAACACGTTCGACCTCGACGACCGCGAGGCCCGCAAAGCGATCGAGCGCGCTCGTGCGGAGACGGGGCTGCCCACGACCGATCCGGTGCGCTACGAACCACTCGTCATCGCCGAAGCCATCGCGGCGTTTCACGTGGAGCGCATGGCGGAGCGCGTCGCCGCACGCACGGTTTTGATCCCGCCCGCAACATTTGGGTGACACGCCATGGGTGGCACGGTCACAT
>CAITQY010000528.1 GCA_903894655.1 uncultured Gemmatimonadota bacterium | reverse complement strand
GGACAGTCGCTACAAACCGTGCTGGTGGGAGGCGTCACCTACGGACACCTCACGCTCACGCGCTTCTTCGCGCTGCACGCCGGCGTGATCCCGGGAGTCATCATCCTGCTGATCGTGGGACACGTGTACCTGTTCCGCAAACACGGTCTCACGCCCAAGCAGCCGCTCAAGGGTCCCGATCAGGGCTTCTGGCCCGAGCAAGTGCTGCGTGACGCGGTGGCCTGCCTCGCGGTCCTCGCGGTCGTGCTCTTCTTCGTCGTGCGCGAGCAGGGGGCACCGCTCGGGGCGCCGGCCGATCCGGCCGAACAATTTTCGGCGGCGCGTCCGGAGTGGTACTTCCTGTTCCTGTTCCAGTTTCTCAAGTACTTCCCCGGCAATACGGAAATCATCGGCGCCATTGTGCTCCCGACGCTGGGGCTCGTGCTGCTGATGGCGATGCCGTTTATCGGACGCTGGAAGCTCGGGCACCGCTTCAACGTGGGATTCATGGGGGCGATGCTCGTGGGCGCGGTTTTGCTGACCTGGCAATCGCTGAACGAGGATCGACGGGATCCCGAGTATCAGGTGGCGAAGGCCGTGTCCAAGCGCGACGCGGCGCGCGCCGTGGACTTGGCCAATGCCGGCGTGCCGATCACTGGCGCGCTCACGCTGATGCGCAACGACCCGTACACCCAGGGGCCGCGCATCTTCTCGCGTAACTGTGCCTCGTGCCATCGCTACGACGGGCACGATGGCATGGGCAACGCGCTGCCCAAGGACTCGATCTCGGCGTCCGACCTCAAGGGCTACGGCTCACGCGAGTGGCTGCAGGGCTTCCTCAACGCCGACACGATTCTCACCACGCGCTACTGGGGCGGCACGATCCACACCGAAGGCGACATGACCGGCTGGTTGGGCGATCACATCCCGGAGACGCCCGAGGAGCTCGCGACGCGCCGCAACGTGGTGCTGGCGCTCTCCGCGCAGGCGGCGCTGCCGCGGCAAGCGGCGATGGAGAAGAAGGACAGCGCGCAGATCGCGATGGGCATCGCGTTCATGACGAACACGAAGACCGGTTGCGCCGAGTGCCACAAGTTCCAGGGCGTGGGTACCGATAGCCCGGAGCTCGATGGGTGGGCATCGCGCGAGTGGATGGTCGCGTTCGTGAACGACCCGTCGCACCCGCGCTTCTACGGGCGCGACAACGATCGCATGCCGTCGTACGGCACCGAGAAGAGCCTCAGCCAGCGCGAAATCGAGATGGTGGTGGACTGGATCCGTCAGGAGTGGTACACACCGAAGACGGCGGTGGCGCGGAAGTAAACGGCGGCTGTCCGGCGAGTCAGGTTGACTTGGGCCGTCGATCGACCACCCGCTGTACCTTCGCTCCATCGGAACGCGGTCCGGCGCCGACGCCGAGCAGCTGCACCCGCACCGAGATGCCCAGCGTCTCGTGAAGCCTCGCGATCACGCCCGCGCGCAATGACACGGATGCGTCGTGCGCGTCGTGCGCGTCGTGCGCGTCG
>CAITQY010000527.1 GCA_903894655.1 uncultured Gemmatimonadota bacterium | reverse complement strand
GGCGAACCCGAGTCGCCGGTGGCCGTGCTGCGACACGTTCCCGAGCAGGCGCTGGTGCTGCGCGCGCGCACCACACCGGATCACGGCGCGCTGCTCATCGACGCAGCGCGCGGCGCGTTCCCCGACGCCACGCTGCTCTTCAATCCGGCCCGCGGATCGCTCCGCATCACCACCGTGAGCACCGATCCCGTCGACCACACCGACGCCCGCATCGCGGCCTTCGTAGCGTCGGCCCCACCATCGATGCCCTTCTCGGTCGTGATGGAGCAAGGCGCGTCGCCGGTCACGCCGACCGGCCCCCTCGACCAGTCAGTCAAGCGCGCCTTCGATCCTGAAGGCATCCTGAACCGGCGGCGCCCGGCGGCGCGCGCCAACGGAGCGGTATGAGCGACGTGATGAGTCGAATGTCCACGACGCCCAAGTGCGCACTGCCCGGCACGCCCTTGGCGCTCGCCAGCAAGGGACTTGATGCCTGTGTGCACTGCGGCTTCTGCCTGCAGGCATGTCCCACGTACGTGAATCTCGAAGACGAGAACGATTCGCCGCGTGGTCGGCTCGTACTCATGCGTCGCATGCTCGAAGGCGATATCCCGCTCGACGATCCCACCACGGCGCAGCACATTGACCGCTGCCTCGGGTGTCGCGCCTGCGAGACCGCTTGTCCGTCGGGCGTGCCGTATGGCGATCTGCTCGAAGCGACGCGTGCCACCATGGCCCCGGTGCGTGGCGTGCCGTTCGTGGCCCGCGCCGTCTTGGCGGTGTTCAAACATCCGGTACTGCTCCGCACCGCCCTGCTCGGCGCACGCCTGTTCCGCGCCACCCGGCTGCCGCATCTGCTCGCACCGCTGCTGCCGGCGCGCCTCGCCTTTCCGATGGCGATGATCGCATCAACCACACCGGCCAACCTGCGGGCACGGGCCACACGCACGACGTCGAGAAGCACGCCAGCGTCGCCACCAGCCGGGCCAGCCGTGACCGCGAGCTGCCTGACCGGTTGCGTGATGTCGGGACTCTTCTCACACGTGAACGACGCCACCGAGCGCGTGCTCGCGCACAACGGCTTCGCCCTCCGCGTTTCAAGGGGTCAGAGTTGTTGCGGCGCCCTGCACGCGCACGCTGGGGATCTCGAGAGCGCACGAGCGCTGGCCCGCATCAACGTGGCGGCCTTCGAGCAGTCGGGCGCCGATGTCATCGCCGTCAATTCGGCCGGGTGCGGCGCCATGCTCAAGCAGTACGGGCACCTGCTGCACGACGATCCGGCGTGGGCGGCCCGGGCCGCGCGCATCAGCGCGCGCACGCGTGACATCTCGGAGTTGCTGGCCAGCGTGGGACCGATCGCGGGCACCGCCCCGGTGGCGTTGCGGGTCACGCATGATCCGCCCTGTCACCAGATACACGCGCAGCGCGTCGTCTCGCCGCCACTCGCAGTGTTACGCGCGATTCCCGGGCTCTCCCTCATTCCGTTGGAAGACGCCGATCAGTGTTGCGGGTCGGCCGGCATTTATAATCTCGTGGAGCCCGACACCTCAGACGCCGTGCTGGCGCCCAAGCTGGCGCGTATCGCCGAAAGTGGTGCCGACTGGGTGGCCACCGGCAACCCGGGGTGCATGATGCAAATCGGGGCGGGGTTGCTGCGCAGTGGATCGCGCGCGCGGGTGGTGCATCCCATCGAACTGCTCGACGCGAGCTACGAGCACGGCGCGTGAATCACGGTGGTGCCGGACACGTCACCGTCGTGGCGTTCGACGGCATCATCGCCGACACCGTATCTCGGCGGGCACAGATCCTCGCCGAGGCGATCGCGCAGGAATGCGCAGCAGTCGACGTCACGGTTCACGCGCAGGCCTTGCTGCCACCGTTGATGCCGTTGTTGCCCGGGCGGACGTTCACCGAGTGCATGGTGGTCGCTGTCGACCAGATTCCGGCGTTACAACACGAACGCCTTCGCCTCGATCTCACCGCCCACGACATCATGGCGATGCGCGCGCAGCGTGAGTGGGCCAAGGCCGCGGCGCATGGCGTTCCACTGCGCGACGGAGTCCTCGACCACCTGCGCACGCTGACGGCGCGTGGCGTTCGCCTCGTCGTGCGCAGTGACTCGCAGCGCCGGGAGGTGGAGCCGCTGCTACGTCTAGCCGCACTTGACGATAGCATGCTCTTGCTGCGCTGCGCCGACGACCTGCCACGCCGAGCGGGCGCGACCTCCGTCCAGGCGAGCTATGACGCGATCGAGGCCCGTCTCGAACGACTGCGAATTTCGTGGGTACAACGTGATGCGGTCGAGGTGCCCGGCGGGGCGGCTGCACGCATGTTGCTTGAATCGGCAGGTCCCCGATACTTTCTGCGTGCGGATCTACTGGTGAAGTCTTTGTGAGGTATGCCGTTGTCCAACACTGACGAGAACTCCCCGAGCACCGAAAGCGCAACGGCACCAGCCGCGGCGGCGCCCGTTCTCGTGTATCCGGACCCGTTGTCTGCCGACGACAGCGCGGGCTACGCCGATCTGCGACGCGAGTCGGCGTGGTTTGAGTCGGCGAACCAGTGGAGCACGTTCCGCGGACCCAAGGCCGCTGACGCGCTGAATGGACTCGTCACGAACGATGTCACGCAACTTCGCCCCGGCGAAGGCCAGCATGCCGCTGCACTGACCCCCAAGGGCAAGCTGCTGTGCGACATGCTGATCTTCCGCATGGACGACGAAACGTTCATGCTCGCGCTGCCTCACAGCTGTGCCGCGCAGTGGCTCGCGACGGCTCGCAAGTACGTGAATCCACGTCTCGCGAAGGTCGAAGACGAATCGGAAAAGTGGACCACATGGATGCTGTACGGCGCGCAGGCATCGGCGGCGGTCACGTCTCTCCGTGGTGCCGATCATCCCGTCGAAGCGCTCAGCGACGTGATGGTGCCGGAGCTCGCCGCCTGGACGCTGTGGCAGCATGGCCTCTGGAACATCGGCCCGGCCACCGTGCGGCTCATTCGCGCTCCGCTGATGGGATCGATGCCGGGCTTCCTCATCCTCGCCGACGCGCGCGACGCGGACGTCGTGCGCGAGCATCTCGAGCAGTCGGAGTACCGCCACGCCACGAGCGCGGTGTGGAACATCGCCCAAGTGGAAGGAGGGCGCCCGACGTGGGGCATCGACATGGACGACACCACGATTCCACAGGAAGCGAATCTCGATACGCTCGGCGCCATCTCGTTCACGAAGGGCTGCTATACGGGCCAGGAAACGGTGGCGCGCATCCACTTCCGCGGCCATGTGAATCGACGGCTGCGCGGGCTTCTGGGCACGTCGGCGATGCCGCTGCACGGGCCAATCGTGGACGCCAGCGGCAAAGTGGTCGGCGACGTACGCAGCACGGTGATGTCGCCGCGCCTCGGGCCGATCGCCATCGCAATGCTGCGCCGCGAAGTGCAGGAAGGCGACACGGTGATCGTGGAAGGAAGCGATGGCCCGATCACCGCCGAAGTCCGTGAGCTCCCATTTGCCGAATAACGAAGCTCAGAACTGAGCACTGAAGTTTGCTGAACTCTGACCACTATACACGGTCAGACGCCTGAGCTCTGTACACTGGCTACTGGGCCGATCGTACAGCGCCAGTGTGCAGTATTCAGAATTCTGGCGTCAGACTTCATATAGTGGTCAGAGTTCAGCCAACTTCAGTCCACAGTTTCGAGCGTATTTCGTGGCGTGCGCTGATGGGTCGTGCTGGGTCCAGATTGCTGGCGCCACGGACGGATCGCTGACCCCCAACGAAAAAGGCGGGCGACTTTCGTCGCCCGCCTTTTCGTTACTGCTAACGTCAAGAACTGCTGACGCCAAGATTACATCTTCTTGGTCGTGTCGGCGGCCGGAGCGGCCATCGCGGCCGAATCCATAGCCGGGGCGGCCATGGCGGCCGAATCCATCGCCGGGGCGGCAACGGCCGGGGCAGCGGCGGCCGAATCAACAGCCGGGGCCTCTTCCTTGGCAGAGCAGGCGGCGAACACGAGTGCAGCAGCGACGAGAGCGATGCGCTTCATAGTGGAGGACTCCATACGGTGCGGTGGTTGCGCCGTGCGTCCCAAAAAAGCGCACGGCCCCCCCGGCAGAAGGCCGACGGGGTTCAAGCAGTGGGAAGTTACGTTTCCCAGCTCAGCTGTCAAGAGCCACCCCACGCCGACCAGAGAGTTCCGACCGGAGTCAAGCGTTTGTGACACAACGGTTTCGTTGGTCTCCGGGGGACGCAGGCGCAGCGGCGTCTGGGAATTCGGCCATTGGCCAATACTTGCCGATCGGGCACAACTCGCCGTCCTTATGCGCTCTAGGTATTAACGTCAACGGCGGTCCCTAGGATCGCCCACCGTACGACCTTCAGTCCAGACCAGTGTCCAGACTCCCCGACACCCTCGGCGCCCTCAAGCGCTCGGCCTACGCCACGAATCGCCCGAAGTCCGTCAAAGACGAGATTCGGCGGAATCTGATCGCTCGCCTGCGGGCCGGCGGTCCACTGTTCCGTGGTGTCCTCGGCTACGAGGACACCGTGATGCCACAGATCGTGAACGCGCTCCTCGCGCGCCACAACTTCATTTTGCTCGGCCTGCGCGGCCAGGCGAAGTCGCGCATCCTCCGCGCGCTGGGCACGCTGCTCGATGAGCAGATGCCGGTGGTCGCGGGGAGCGAAGTGAATGACGATCCGTTCGCCCCGATCTCAAAGTACGCCAAGCAGCTCATTCAGGAGCACGGCGACGAGACCCCGATCGGATGGGTGTCGCGCGATCAGCGCTACGTCGAAAAGCTCGCAACGCCCGACGCCACCATCGCCGACATCATCGGCGACGTGGACCCCATCAAGGCCGCCCGCGGTGGACACATTCTCGGCGACGAGCTCACGATCCACTACGGCATGCTGCCGCGCGCCAACCGCGGCATCTTCGCGCTGAACGAACTCCCCGACCTCGCCGGCAAGGTGCAGGTAGGCTTGTTCAACATCATGCAAGAAGGCGACGTGCAGATCAAAGGCTACCCGGT
The DNA here is from genome assembly GCA_903894655.1 of uncultured Gemmatimonadota bacterium. Taxonomy (GTDB): domain Bacteria; phylum Gemmatimonadota; class Gemmatimonadetes; order Gemmatimonadales; family Gemmatimonadaceae; genus Gemmatimonas. The sequence continues at coordinate 2,475 of CAITQY010000527.1, read as the reverse complement.
GCGACTCGCCCTCGATGTCCTGCTCTGCTTCACCGCCAACCCCGAAGACTACACGGCGCGCGGCAAGATCATCACGCCGCTCAAGGACCGCATCGGCAGCGAAATCATCACGCACTACCCCGAGAGCGTCGCACTCGGCGTCACGATCACGCGCCAGGAAGCGTGGACGCAGCGCAACGATGGCGTGCAGATTCGGGTACCCGACTTGATCGAGGAAGTGGTGGAGCGCATCGCCTTCGAAGCACGCGACGATAAGCGCATCGACAAGCGCTCCGGCGTGTCACAGCGCATGCCGATCACCGCCATGGAAAGCGTGGTGTCAAATGCCGAACAGCGCGCACTGCGCAGCGGCGATACCGAAGCCGTGCCGCGCGTGGCCGACGTGTACGCCGCCCTGCCCGCCATCACCGGCAAGATTGAGCTCGAGTACGAGGGAGAACTCGTGGGAGGCGCCACGATCGCGAAGGATCTTATTCGTCGCGCCTGCGATGCTACCCTGCGTGAACGCGCCGGGGATCTCGACGCCGAAGACGTGATCATGTGGTTCGATGGCGGCGGAGCACTGCAGGTGGCCGACGAAATCGCGATGGACCTCGTGCGCCAGGGCTTCGAGACGGTCCCGGGTCTCGTGCAAACAGTGATCGCGCTCGGACTCGCCAAGAAGGGCGACGATGCGATGATCGTCGTGGCCTGCGAGCTGGTCCTCGAAGCGCTGGTGGCGCGGAGAAAGATCTCGCGGTCGGATGAAGGGATGTACGGGAAGGCGGAACGCGAAGCGCGACGGAACAAGGGACAGCAGGATTACTTCGGCTGATCCCTGAACAGCCCAGTAACGGCCCAGTACTCAGTGAACAGAATTCTGGCGTCTGACTGGGTATAGCGGTCAGACTTCAGCAACGGCAGTCCACAGTGCCGAGCGGGTTTCATGGATCTGACGAGTCATGAGGCCGTTGCTCGGCACTCGGTCTTTCCCGTCTGCCCGTTAGACATTCGCACCCGCGAGCACGGGCCTGTACCGGTCGCAAGATCGGTCAGTAGCCGATCAGCAATCGGCTGCGATCTTTCAGCAGCGCTCGGAGCGCGTTGGCGACCGCAATGGATGCGACCAATGATGCGGAGGCGATGATCAGGGCGACGTAGAAGCCTGGAAGACCGGAGGCGCCCATCCAAGGGATGGCCTTCCGTAGCAAGAGTTGCGCCCAATAGTGAATGAAGAAAATGGCGAAACTGCGTTCAGCCACGTACTGCAGTAGTGGTATCCGCCGGTCGGCAAAGCGCACGAGCAGGCCCAGCATCAGCCCGGCTTGCAAGCACTTCTGAAAGAGGAAGACATCGATGCCATTGAACGCGAAAATCTCGGCTTTATGCAGATTATCGTAATGGCCATCGACGCGAACTTTCACCACAGCGACCACAGCGAGCAGTACGCCAATGCCGAGCGCGTATCGTTGCAGAAACGCGAAGACATGCGTCCGGTAGGCCGAGGTCAGAATCCCGAGTAAATACACGGAGCTGAAGTAAAGCACTGAGTGGAACGGATTGTTGTTGTCCAACGGCCTGTGCACGATTGCCGACATAAGTAGCGACGCACCGAGCACGGCGAGCTGCACTCGAAGTGTTAGCTTGATGAAGCGTACGAAGAGCGGTGACGCCGCAAATACGAGGAGAATGAACGGCACGTACCAGTAGGCGGGCGACGCGCTGCCGGCGTAGGCATACTGACCGTACAATCGCATGAAATCAGCGATGCCACCGGCTGACAGCGGCAACGCGCCCGTACTTGGCACGTGCTCGGGAGACAGCCACCCCACCACTACACAGTACGCCCCGGTAAGCACCAGGTACGGAACGCCGACGTTGATCAGCTTCGCGCGCAGGAACGTCCACCACGCGAACGTCTTGTAAAATGAATGATGGAAGAAAAATCCGGAGATGAGCACAAACAGCGCCGTTCCGCCGGTGATGAAGCTGGCGATGAACTTCTCGGCGAACGTGTCGATCACCCACGGGCCGTAGCTGTGCCCCGCCACGATAAGGACGATCGCTATCGCTCTGAAATTATCAAACGCGTACAATCGAGCAGGGTGGCCCGCTCGCATCACTGTGAACCGCTCGGGGTGTTCATGATAACGGGTTGGAGGACAGCTACGGCCGTCTGGGGTTGCTGTACGTCGCGATACGGCGCCTCAAATAGTCCAGTACTCAGTGAACAGAATTCTGGCGTCTGACTGGGTATAGCGGTCGGAAGTCAGCAGCGTTAGTGCACAGTGCCGAGCGGGTTTCATGGATCTGACGATTCATGAGGCCTTTGCTCGGCACTCGGTCTTTCCCGTCTGCCCGTTAGACATTCGCACCCGCGAGCACGGGCCTGTACCCGTCGCAAGATCGGTCAGTAGCCGATCAGCAATCGGCTGCGATCTTTCAGCAGCGCTCGGAGCGCGTTGGCGACCGCAATGGATGCGACCAATGATGCGG
>CAITQY010000526.1 GCA_903894655.1 uncultured Gemmatimonadota bacterium | reverse complement strand
TCGCGCTCTGCAATGAGATCCTGTCCGAGGACGAGGAGCGGGAAGTTGCCGAAGCGATCACCCAGGTGCCCACGCCCCGGGAGATCAAGAGCACCCTCGATCAATATGTGATCGGCCAGGAGAACGCCAAGCGGGCGCTCTCCGTGGCGGTCTACAACCACTACAAGCGCATCAACGCGGCGGGCAATGCGCGCGAGGATGACGTCGAGCTGGACAAGTCGAACATCCTGCTCATTGGCCCCACCGGCACCGGCAAGACGCTGCTCGCGCAGACGCTCGCCCGCATTCTTGATGTGCCGTTCACGATCGCCGACGCGACCACGCTCACCGAAGCGGGTTACGTGGGTGAGGACGTCGAAAACATTCTGGTGCGCCTGTTGCAGGCCGGCGACTTCAATGTGGCCGAGTGCGAGCGCGGCATCGTCTACATCGACGAAATCGACAAGATCGCGCGCAAGTCCGAAAACCCCAGCATCACGCGTGACGTGTCCGGCGAGGGCGTGCAGCAGGCGCTGCTCAAGATTCTCGAAGGCACCGTGGCCAGCGTGCCTCCGCAGGGTGGCCGCAAGCACCCGCAGCAGGAATACATCCAGATCAACACCAAGGACATTCTGTTCATCTGCGGTGGCGCCTTCGACGGTCTCGAAAAAATCATCGAAGCGCGTACCGGACGTCGCCAGCTGGGCTTCGACAACAAGAAGGGCGACGGCAAGGTGGTTTCGATCAAGCAGACCACGCCGAAAACGCCGTTCGCTGAAGTCGAGCCGGACGACCTGCTCCGCTTCGGGATCATCCCGGAACTGGTGGGACGCTTGCCGGTGTGCGTGCCCCTTGAAGCGCTCGACGAAGACTCGCTGGTCCAGATCCTCAAGGAACCGAAGAACGCGCTCACCAAGCAGTATCAGCGCCTCTTTGGATTCGAGGATGTGAAGATCACCTTCGAGGAGTCCGCCCTCCGCGCCGTGGCCAGCAAGGCGCTGCGCCGTGGCACCGGCGCCCGCGGCCTCCGTGCCATTCTCGAAGAAACCCTGCAGGACACGATGTTCGACCTTCCCACCCGGGATGACGTGGTCGAAGTTCGCGTCACGGAAGCCTCCGTGTTGCACGGCGGTCCACCGCTCCTCGAAATCGCGCCGAAGCGGCAGAAGAAGGAAGCCTGAGCACGAACCGCACTTCAGGGACCGGCAGCCTACGGCTGCCGGTCCTTCCACTTCGCGACGTGGTGTTGTTCCCCCATGTCGCCATGCCCCTCCTGATCGGACGCGAGGGGTCGCTTGCCGCGGTCAGCTCGGCAACCACCGGCAACCAAGAACTGCTGCTCGTCACGCAGCGTGATGCCGACGTCCAGACGCCCGGCTCGTCCGACCTGCATCGCGTGGGCGTGCTTGCGCGCCTGCAGCAGGTCACGCGACTCGCCGGTGGCACCACCAAGATCCTGGTGGAAGCCGTATCGCGCGTGAGTGTGCAACGGTACACCTCGTCGCGCACCAGTGCGCTGCTCGAGGCGCGCGTCGTGCTGTTGCCGTTGCGCCCCGCGGCACCCAAGGCGGCTCCGCGCGCCCACACCCACGCCACGCTGCGCCAAGCGCTCACGATGTTCGAGGAGTACGCCAGCCTCCATCGGCGCCTGCCGCCGGAAGTGGTCGGCCTGCTGCAGTCGCTCGATGACGAGCAACGCATCGCGTTTGGCATCGCGGCGCACCTGCAGGTGCCCATTGAACAGCGGCAGCGGCTGCTCGAAGCACCCACGCTCGCCGATCTTGCGTCGCAACTCGTCACGGTGCTGGGCAACGAACTCGAACTGCTCAAGCTCGAGAAGAAGCTCGATGAACAGGTCCGCGGGTCGCTCTTTCAGAACCAGCGTGAGTTCTATCTGCAGGAGCAGCTGCGCGCGATTCACAAGGAACTCGGCCAGGAAGACGGCGACGAGTTCGAAGATCTTGCCAAGCAGGTGGCCGGGCGTGGATTGCCGCCCACGGTGGCCACGAGGGCGCATCGCGAACTGCGGAAGCTCAAACGCAGCTCGCCGATGTCGCCCGACGCCACGGTGACGCGCGGCTGGCTCGATTGGGCGCTCAATCTGCCGTGGACGGTGCGCTCCGACGACACCATCGATCTCGACCACGCGCGCTCGGTGCTCGAGGCCGATCACTACGGCCTCGATGAAGTGAAGGAACGGATCCTCGACTACATCGCGGTGCTCGGACGCGTCGGGCACCTGCCCGGCCCGATCCTCTGCCTGGTGGGTCCGCCCGGTGTCGGCAAAACCTCGCTCGGGAAGTCCATCGCTCATGCGCTCGGCCGCAAGTTCGTGCGGATGGCACTCGGCGGCGTGCGCGACGAAGCGGAGATTCGCGGACATCGACGGACGTACATTGGTGCGCTGCCCGGCCGTATCATTCAGGCCATGCGGCGCGCCGAAACGATCAATCCGGTGATCCTGCTCGACGAGATCGACAAGCTCGGGAGTGACTGGCGCGGTGATCCGGCCGCGGCGCTGCTCGAGGTGCTCGATCCCGAACAGCATCACGCCTTCAACGATCACTTCCTCGAAGTCGATTACGACCTGTCACAGGTGCTCTTCCTCACGACCGCCAATTCGCTGGCGTCCATTCCGGAAGCGCTGCGCGATCGCATGGAGATCATTCGTCTGCCCGGCTATCTCGAGCCGGAGAAGATCACCATCGCCCGCCGGTTCCTGCTGCCGCGACAGTTGGCCGCGCACGGTATTTCGCCCGACCAGGTCACGCTCGAACCGAATGTGCTGTCGGCGTTGATCCGTGGCTGGACGCGCGAAGCCGGCGTACGCGACCTCGATCGTCGCCTCGCGCGCGTGTCGCGCAAGCTGGCCCGCCGCGCGCTCGCGCCCGACGCAAAAGTCGTGATCACCAAGGACGAGTTGCCGTCGATGCTGGGCCCGGCCCCGCACGACGAGCAGGAGAGCGGTCTTCGCGATCAGGTGGGGGTGGCGTCTGGTCTCGCGTACACCCACGTGGGCGGCGAACTGCTCGAAATCGAAGTCAGCGTCGTGCCTGGACGTGGACGTCTGCAGCTCACCGGCACGTTGGGCGACGTGATCAAGGAATCGGCGGCGGCGGCGCTCAGCTATGTGCGCTCACGCGCCCATTCCATGGGGCTGCCGGCCGACTTCCATCGCACGCGCGACATTCACGTGCATTTGCCCGCCGGCGCGACCCCCAAAGACGGACCATCAGCAGGTATTGCGCTGGCCACCGCGCTCACCAGCGCGCTCACGGGCATCCCCGTGCGTGGCGATGTGGCAATGACCGGTGAAATCACGCTGCGTGGTCGGGTGTTGCCGATCGGTGGCGTGCGCGAAAAGGGGGTGGCCGCGCACCGCCATCACATCTCGCATGTGATCGTGCCGCAAGGCAACGCCAAGGATTTGGCGGAGCTCCCTGAAGATGTTCGGAATGAAGTCACGTGGTATCCCGTGCGCACGATGGATGAAGTGCTCGCGCTGGCCCTGCGCTCTCCCCTGCCTGACGTGCGTGATGCAATGGTGATCGATTCCGAGATGGAGCGCCCCACGTGAGCGACTCGTCTCCCGTGATCACCGACCTCGGCGCGCCGGTGATCGTGCCGCGCGTCGACCCGTTAGTCATTAAGAGCCTGGAGTATCTCGGGCCGATGGCCAAGCAGGGCGGATGGCGTCCAGATCCCAACCTGCCGGAGATCGCCTTCGCCGGCCGCTCCAACGTGGGCAAGTCGTCGTTGCTGAACCGCCTGATGCGACGCAAGTCGTTTGCGCGGGTGAGCAACACGCCCGGCCGCACGCGCGAGATCCACTTCTTCAACGTCAACAAGCTCTTCTGCCTGGCCGACCTTCCGGGGTATGGCTATGCGAAGATCTCGAAGGCGCGAAAGGCCGAGTGGCGTCCGCTGATCGAGGGCTATCTCACGGACAGTCCGGTGTTGCGTGGCGTGGTGCAGCTGCTCGATGTCCGCCACGACCCCACCGAAGACGACCTCACGATGCTCGACTTCCTCGCGGATCTTGGCGTCCCGACGATCTTCGCCGTCACCAAGATCGACAAGCTGCGGAAGCTCGAAGTGAAGCCGCGCCTCGAAACGCTGTCGAAGTTTCTCGGATTGGACATCGATCAGATCGTGCCCTTCAGTGCGACCACGGGACTGGGCCGCGACGAACTGGCCTCGGCGCTGATCGACTTGCTGGCACTTCCCGACTGGAAGCTTCCAGAGCCGTCGGAGGAATCCCCCGGCGACCTGCCGGAGGGCCACGCCGAACAGGCGCCTGCCACCGAGGCGACGTGACGGTGGCGGCGAAATACACCGTGCTGGCCGTCGTCGCGAGCGTGCTGGGCGCCTGCGCCTCGGCGTCGGCGATCATTGCGCAGGTGCGGCCGGTCATGCCGCCCGCCGGGCAGTCGGGCACGCAAGGTGACACGCTCGATCCCAACTGGATCCCCGCCGGCTTCGGCACGCTGCGTCAGGACGACATTGCGCTGAAGGTGTCGCCGGCGAACGGCCTACAGGTCCGCGCGATCCCGCTCGACGAGCGGATCATCCGGCTGTTGTCGCCGGATTCGTACCGGTCTTTGCGCGAGCTCGTGGCCAGCAAGGATCGGGATCTGCTCGCCGTGAAGGAGCGAAACCGCCTGCCGAGCTACTCGATCTGGTACGTGAGCTTCTTTGCGCAGGAGCAAGGCGAAACGCGCTTTTCTCCGCAGGAGTTCATCATCAACAACACCGGACGCGACTTCCGGCCGCTCGACATGCTCCCGATCACGCCGGGCTTCGGCGAGTACCGCCTGAAGCAGCGCGACGTGCAGTCGGCGCTGCTCATCTTCGACGGGCAGATCGACGTGAACCAGCCGCTCTCCGCGCTGATGGAGAGCACGCCAAGCGTGACCGACTGGAACCGCGTGATCCAGCGGATCGAGCGCGAGCGGTCCTTAGTGCGCTCACGCGCCGCGGCCGCCCCGAAACCGCCACGGGCCTGACGCCGTCAGCTGTCGGGCACGCGAAGCACGTCTTCCACCGCGCCGGCATCACCATCACGCAACAGGTGGA
>CAITQY010000525.1 GCA_903894655.1 uncultured Gemmatimonadota bacterium | reverse complement strand
TGCGCGTCGGCAATCCCCGTCGGGGCGCCGATGGGAGGGCCGGCAGGTCCGAGCGGCGCGGCATCGACCAGCGGCGCTCCCGTGGCGCCGTCGGCCCCACCACCACTGCGCTGGCCCGTGCGCACCGCGGCGCACATCGACCTGTGGTTGCATGCGTTCGCGCTCATCAGCGAAGACACGACGCGCGTGCGACTGTACCGGAACGGCTATCGCGACTCGCTGGTCGTGGTGAAGAACCAGGGCAATGTGCTCACGAGCCTCGATGCCAATCGCACCACGCTGGCGAAGCGGTTGTCACTGACCGGCGGCTATCTGTCGGCGCAGTTTCTCCCGTTCGAATTCGCGAACTGGGATGCCATGAAGTACGCAATCGACCGGTTCCTGCAGTTCGAGGGTGATCCGCGGCGGGCACCCGAACGCGAAACGCAAGCGCGCGTGGCGCTCATCGCGTCGATGTTTCCGAGCGCGGCCGATCGGGAGTGGCTCCGCCTGTTTCTGGCCGGCCTGGTGGATGAACAGGAGCAATTCTTCCGCGCCGAGCATTCGCGCCTGATTCGCACCCGTGCGCCGGTGATCACGTCGGTGGACAGTCTGTGGCAGCAAGTCTATCGCTCGAAGTTCGAGCGCTTCCTGAACAACACGTCGCAGCGGCAGGGGAGTGTGCTGTTGTCGTTGCCGATCGGCGGCGAGGGGCGCACGGCCACGGGGCCGAACCGGCAAACGATCGTGGCGGTACCCTTCCCCGCCCGCAGTGCAGACGCGGTACAGGTGTTGTACGTGCTGGCGCACGAGATTACGGGCTCGCTGGTCGGTACGGTGGTGGCCGACAATACGACGCCGGCCGAGCAGCGCACGGGCACCGCGGACCGCTATGTCTCGATGGGCCAGGTTCAGGCGGGTGCGATGCTGTTGGCGGCCATCGCGCCCGAGCTGCGCGACGGCTACGTGCGATATTACGTGGAGCAGGCCAACATCCGCCGTTCGGGAATGACGGCGTATGCTGCGCTCTTCGACTCCGGCTTCGCGCTGCCGCCGGCCATTCGCGAGGCCCTGCAGCGGCAAATCGATATCATTCTGAGCGGCATCTAGTGCCGCTTCGCGACTCTCTGGTTTCCCGGATTCATGGCTGACATTCCGCGCACCGCGCTCGAGCGCGTGCTGGCCCGCGCCAGCGAGCTGCAGACCACCACCGCCGACGGCGTCGAGAGCGTGTCGGAGGAGCGTTTGCTTGACATCGCCAAGGAGGTCGGGCTCGATCTGGCGCACGTGCGTCAGGCGATCGCCGAGGAACGCTCGCGCCTGCCGATGTCGGAAACCGAGTCGGGCCCGCTGCTCGACCGCCTGGGTCCGGCGTCACTGGGCGCTCAGCGCACGGTGCCCGGTACACCCGACGACATCCTGCGTCGACTCGACTCGTGGATGCCGCGCATGGAGTCACTCTCCACGCGTCGTCGCATTGGCGACCGCCAAAGCTGGGAGCCGCGCCGCGATCCGTTCGGCAATTTTCTGCGGTCGTTCGGCGTGGGTGGTCGGCGCTTCGATCTCGTGCGGGTGGATCAGGTCACGGCCAGCGTCACGGCCATCGACAGTGCCCGCAGCGTGGTCCGGCTCGATGCAGAGATCGCCGGCATGCGCCGCATGCAGCGCAATCAGGCGGTGGCGCTGGTCCTCGCCCTCGGCGTGCTGTACACCGTCATCGCAGTCCCGGTGCTCTTCCTGGTCAGCACCGGCGCCGGCACCGGCATTCTCGTTGGGCTGAGCGCGTTCGTGGGCGGTGGCGGATTCCTGGGCTGGCGGGCACTGCGCCGCGCCTATCGCAACGCGGTCGACCGCATGCATCTGCGCATCGAACAATTGCTCGACGAGCTGGAGCAGGACCGCATGAAAGAACCGCCCAACCTGCTACAGAAGGTCGTGACGCAGATTACGGCGCGGTAACCAGCTCCAGCACGAAGGCGCGCCGGCGCACGCGCTCGACCAGCCAGCGCACGCCCATGTTGCTCATGACGAGCATCGAACCGGTCATCAGCAGCGACTTCACTTCACGACGCGAAATCTTGACCGACCCGCCCGGCTCGAGCATGGCGTTGCTCTTCACCAGATCGCGCAGCGTGGCGTAGGCCAGCAGCAACGGCAGAATGCAGAACAGGCGGATCGAAATGGCGCGACGCGGAATGAGCAGCAGATACATGCGCGCCTCTTCGAGATCATGCCACGCCAGCTGAATGAGCTGCGTGAGCGCTTCACGATTCTTCGCGATCAGCTCGGGCGCGAGAATGCTGCTCTGCGAGCTGCCGTGCGCGCGCAACAGCTCTTCGGGCACGTACACCGAGTTCTCTTTCTCCGCATCGACGGCAACATCCTTCAGGATGTTCACCGTTTGCAGCGCCTCCGCGAACGCGCGGCACCGCTCACGCAGAATCGCGTAGCGCTTGGTGCCGATGCTCGACGAATGTTCGTGCCACAGATCGGTGAGCATATAACCCACCGTCCCCGCCACGTAGTAGCAGTACTCCTTGTACTCCTCGACGGTCTGAATGCGAATGCCGTCGGGATACAGCAGTACGAACTTGCGCATGCCGATCGCCATCTCGGCGACCCACTTCTGCACCACGGCGCGCGTGTTCGGCGGCAGCACCGAGAAGTGTGCGAACACGAGATCAGCGTTGAGCGTGAGCGACAGGTGCGCCTCGTCGCCGACGAGCGGCTTCACTCCCTGCAGAAACCGCTCGAGCGCCGCGGCGTTATCGAACGCCGCCAGGAAATCGTCGAACAACGCGGCCTTCACCTGCGGATCCACCGCTGGGGCGTCCTCAACCGTGTCGGCGATGCGGCACAACAGGTACGCGTCGAGCACCGCCTGACCGAGTGCACCAGGCAGCACTTTGATGCCGAGGGCGAAGGTGCGCGACACGGCCGGCAGGATGGCCTCGCAGAAGCGGGCAGCGTCGCGCTGGGCCAGAGCGACAGAGACGGCGGTCGGCAGTGTCATATCGTGCAAGATACGATAGGCAGCGGTCGTGCGTCACCAAGTCAGGACGGCGAGTGTGCCGAATGAACAGTCGGGGCCCAAAAGGGCCTTGCCGCAGCCGCCGTGAGGCCACGAGGTTCCACTGGTGCTCGAGTCGCCTCCCGATTTCCGTGGTGTGTTCCGCACCGACCTGCTGGCCCGGGCGATGTATGCCGAGGGTGCAGGAATCGCGCGGTGCGTGCCGTCAGGGGTGGCCGTACCGGCCGACGCCGACGACGTGCCGGCGCTCATGCGCTGGAGCAAGCGCGAAGGCGTGGCGCTGACGCCGCGCGGATCGGGGAGCGGTATGGCGGCCGGCGCGGTGGGCCCTGGCGTGATCGTGGACCTGAGCCGCCTCCGTCAGCTCGGCCCGGTCGACGTGGATGCGCAGCGTATCCGGGTCGGTGCCGGCGTGACGCGCGGCGAGATCGACGACGCCGCTCGGCGCGAAGGGCTGCGTTTCCCGGTGGACCCCTCGAGCGGCCGGTTCTGCACCATCGGCGGTATGGTGGGCGCCAACGCGGCGGGTGCCCGCACGCTTAAGTTCGGAGCGACTCGGCCATGGGTACTGGGCGTGCGGTGCGTGTTCGACGACGGCACCGATGTGTGGGTGCGGCGTGATGCGCCATGGCCGATCGGTGTCCCCGCCGTGCGACGGCTGTC
>CAITQY010000524.1 GCA_903894655.1 uncultured Gemmatimonadota bacterium | reverse complement strand
GGCCTGAAACGGTTGCAGCTCCACGCTGTCGAGCCGCGCGCGCGACACATTCACGCGGGATAGCTCGAGGTGCGAGTTCTGTTCGGTGTCGCCGTGTCCCGGGAAGTGCTTCCCGGTGGCCAGCATCCCGTGGTCCTGAATCCCGCGCACCAGCGCCGCCCCCATGCGGGACACCAGCTCGGGATCTTCCCCGAAGGACCGGGCGGCAATCACGGGGTTCTTGGGATTGTTGTTCACGTCGAGCACCGGGGCGAACGCCATGTGGATGCCCAACGCACGCCCTTCGATCGCCGTCACCCGCCCCATCTCGTAGGCGAGCGCTGTGTCGCGCGAGGCGCCGATGCCCATCTGATACGGAAACGAGGTCGCGCCGCCGAGCTCGATGGCGTTGGGTAGAAACCAGCCACCGCGGGCGCGGAACGCCGCGCCAGTCTCGAGATCTGCGCCAACCAGCAGCGGTAACTTGACCACCGCTTGGAGGGCATTCACCTTGGCCGCAATATCGAGCGGCCCGCCAACCGACACGATGATGCCGCCCAGCTCCTGCTCGCGGACCAGGCGCTCGATGCTCGTGTACGCCGCCGCGTCGGTCGCCGTGTAGTCGCCGAGCGTCCAGATCCAGACCATCTGCGCGGCCTTCTGGCGAAGCGTCAGGGTCTTCAGGACCGAATCGGCCCACTTCGCGTCGGCGGCGGCATGCTTCGGTGCCGCGGCAATCTCCATAATCGGGGTGATCGGGTCCGACCGGCGCGATGTCGGCGCGGCAACCGGTCCGCCCCCGGTCTGAGCGGCGGAGGCACACGCGGCGCTGACGAGCGCCGCCGACAACGACAGGCGGGCGAGTGGCGATGTCTTCACGATCGAGGGCAGGCGAAATGGGGCGGGAATGGAGGATGTCCTAGGAGAAATCTACCCCACGTGAGCCTTTTCGTGGCGAGCTGAGTATCGTCCCCCATGGTCTGTTGTCTCCCCTTTTCGCGCACGGTCGTCGGGGCCCTGCTTGCCATGCCACTGCATGTGGGATGGCCTCTCACGCTGACGCCCTCCGACCCCCCGGGAAAATGAGGCGTGTGCCGTGCTCGATCCGGCGAGCCACCATACTTTCCAGGGCGTTTCCTTTCAGCCGCCCCGGCGGAGCGCACGTGCAGCATTGGGGGCATCTGCGTACTACGTTCGCCATCTGATCTCGTTCGTCGCTCTCGTCTCTTCGCCCATGGCTCCGATGTTCCGATCACTGTTCGTGTTGATGCTGGCCACCCCTGCGGTTCTCGCGGCGCAGGTGCGTCCGACGACACCGAAACCGACCGCGACCGCGACCGCGACCGCGACCGCGCAGCCGCTTCGTGCGCGTATTATCGGCACGGTGTACGACAGCGCCGCCACGCAGTGGTTGGGTGGGGCCACCGTGCAGTTGGTGGACGCGGCCAATCCGTCGAACGTGCGCACCGCGAACACCGCCGCCAACGGACGCTTCGCGATCGATTCCGTCGCCGTGGGCACGTATCTGATCGGTTTCTTTCATCAACGCCTCGATCAGCTGGCCATCGAAGCACCTCTCTTTCGCGTGAATATCACGACGCCGGAAGAGCTCGAGGTGCCGATGGCCATTCCGTCGGCCGAAACGCTTATTGCGAAGCGATGTGGCCCGGGTGACCCGGAGCAGCCGATGGGGCTCTACATGGGCTTCGTGCGCGCCGCGGCGACGAGCCAACAGGTGCCGGCAGCGCGCGTGCGGGCCCAGTACACCGAAGTCACCGTCGGACCGCGCGGCGTGGAACGAAGGTACCCGTCGCGCTTCGGCACCAGCGCCGAGGACGGGTTGTTCACGCTCTGCGGTGTGCCTCGCAACGCCCCGGTCACCGCGCGCGCGTATTCGGGTGGTGACTCCACCGGATTCATCGAACTGCGCGTGCCACGCAATGGACTGCTGGTGCGTGATCTCCTGATCGGCACGACCAACAAGGGTCCGGGTGCGCTGCGCGGTATCGTCAAGAGCGCGAGCGGCAAGGAGATCGCGAGTGCGCGCGTGGTCCTCTGGGGAGCGAGCGGCAACGGCGCCAACACCACGAACGGGCAGTACACGCTCGAAGGCTTGCCGACCGGCACGCAGATGATCGAAGCCCGCGCGATCGGCTACCAGCCGCTGCGGGTCGTGGTCGACATTCCCGCAACCGACGCCGCGACGGCCGACATCACCCTCGAAACGCTGGTGGCCACCGTGGACACCGTGCGCGTGCGCGGCGACCGCGTCTCCAATCAGATGGCGGAGTTCGAAACGCGTCGCCGCGCCGGCTTCGGTGCCTTCATCGATGAGAATCAGTTGAACCAACGCTCACCGATGTTCATGGCCGACATCTTCCGCACGGTGCCGGGTGTCGTGATCGCCAATGGTCAGTCCCCACAGGGCCGCGTGATGATGCGCAACAACGGCGGCACCTGTGCGCCGGCGGTGTTCCTCAACGGCATGAACGTGCCGGTGCCCGATGGGAATCTCGACGCGATCATGAATTCGCAGGAAGTCATGGCGGTCGAGGTATACTCGCGCACGGCCAGCGTGCCGCCCCAGTTCGACTCACGAAACGGCTGCGGCTCGATCGTTGTCTGGACGGGTGCCCGGAAGCAGCGTCGCTAAGCGTTCGACACCCGCGTGGGGTGCGCCCCAGCGTCGGGAGGCCATCCGGCCAGCGTCGAGCCGGCGTGTTGGCGAACACCGGAACGGCTGATGGGGTAGCAGAGCGGCGCGTACTGAAGCGGTTCGAACGGGCTGCATCCGTCCCGGTGCGACGCCCGTCATTCCAATGACGCCGGAGAGGCCGATGCCTACCATACTGCCCGGAGTGAACCGCCGCCCGCGTGATGCCGCCGGCCGTCGGCGCGTCGTCGCGTGGATGGCGTCTCTGCTGGTGGTCGCCCTCCTCTCCGCTTGCTCACTCGCCACACTCGGCGGACGGGGATCACCGCAAGGCACCGTATCCGTGGTGGTGGAGAACCGTGGCTACTCCGACGTCAACGTGTATGTGGTGCGCAGCGAAGGGGCACGCGGCGCCAGAATCGGCACCGTGAACGGCGGTAACACGGTGACCTTCACGGTGCGGGAAACGGATCTGCAAGCGGGCGGCCTCCTGCAGTTGCAGGCCCGCGCGATCGGCGGTCGATCGGGGTGGACCTCGCCGACGCTGTCCGTGAGCGCGGGAGGTGTCGTGAAGTTGGACCTCATCGCGATCGGCACCACCGATCTGAGTCAGAGCCAGATCTACATCATCCAGTAGTTCATCCGGGCGCGGCCACCAACGGGAGAATTACGGCGACCAACTGATCGGTGGCGACGCCCCAACCATGGTAGAAGCCCATGTCCTCATGCGCTTCGCGATCGGACTCTGACCAATGCCGCACACGCGCGGTGTAGCGCGTGCCCTCACCCTCGGGCTCGAAGGTGAG
>CAITQY010000523.1 GCA_903894655.1 uncultured Gemmatimonadota bacterium | reverse complement strand
GTGCCTTCTCGCCACGGTCCACCGCAAAATGCCGACGGATCGCAGCGCGTACGGCGGCAGGATCTTCGACGCCGGCCGCCGCTTCTTCGTCGAGCGTGCGACGGAAGACATCCAGCGCGAGCGCCACGACCGCGTTGCCGTGTAGGGTGAACGGGTACTTGGCCGGCGCGCCGGAGGGCATGACTTCGGTCGAGTACAGGGGCACCCGCTCATCCCGGCGCGCCGTGATGTCCTCGGACGCCAGATACAACGTGTCGGCTACGACCGGATCCTCGACGATCTGATCATCTTCCGAATCGCGTATGTAGCGATCGGTGGCGATGGCGAACGCCGCCGGCCCTTCAATGCTGAAGCCGGGCTGAAACAACGTGCCGTCGATGTAATGCACCCCCTGTCCGGGTGCATAGCCATGCAATTCACAGGCGCGCACGAGGAGTTCTCGCGCGAGGCCCGTGTCCGCCAGCTGTACCGCGGGCAAGGTCCACATCAGGGCTTCCCAATCGCGCACCGTGCACCCCATCGAGTGCCACGGTGCTCGCGATCGCACGAGGTAGTAGTGGGCATCGTCCAGCCCGCGACCAACGCCGTAGAAGTACGCGAACAGCAGATTCCGATTGACGATGCGATCCATGACGTCGCTTCCGGTGGTCTGTTCGAGCGCCGAGAGGGCTTCACGGGTTGCCGTCAGCAGCGCGCGCCACCCTCGGCGGCGTAGCACCGCGACGGTGGCCTGCGCACCATCACGTTCTGGGCCGACGGCGATGTAAAATGCGACCTGTACACCGCCGCTCGCCGGTACGACGAGGGAACGCCGGATGGCGAACGGCCGCGCCTCACGAGCCGCGGCGGTAGGTGCTTCGAGTGTCGCGGGACCGTCACAGCCGATCGCGATCGCAGCGAGTCCGGGAATCGCCGCGCCTTCAAGCAGCAACACGTCGTCGGGCCCGACGCTTACGAGATGGTCGTCGTCGAACGGGCGAGGGGTCCGTACGCGCTGCTGGCGATGGCCCAGCGCCCCTTCGAGCGCGATCTCCAGCTGAATATCGGTCGTCCCACGATTCTCAACCGCGAACGTATAGACGGCGCCAGCCATATCGGCATCGCGCCCGTACGGCGCGAAGATGGTCCCACGGACGACGAGGGAATCAATCGTGCAGGTAAACGTCGGTAACCAACCCACGGCCCGCTCCCACGCGATGCCTTCCGCCGCGAGCACGCGGACTTCTCCGTCAATACGCAACACCGGGCCCATGAGCGGGGTACCTTGCCCCGACATGAAGTCCGGCGACCCGGCGAACTCGATGGCCGCCCGCGCCCCACGATGCAACACCCCGAGCGCGTGAATGGCGCCATCGGTCGGGTTGATGCACGGCAGGGTCAGCCAGTGGTTCCCAGTGAGTTGCCAAGGGACAGAAGGAAGATGCACAGCACGCTCTCAAGTGACGGGACGAGGGGTTTCGTTGACGCCCCCTCTGCTACGGGCTAATCTAGCCGGTTCGGCGCACGACGCCCCCTGACCGACGCCTGACCGTGGCGTGGGTTGGAAACGGCTTGTTTCACCTTGTACACGATCACTCGCCTTGGCCTCCTCCCGACTGCCGTCTGCGCCTCGTTTCGTCCTCTCGCGTTGCGCGCTGCTCGCCTTCAGCGGGGCGCTGCTCGCGAGCGCGTCCGCGCGACCGGCCCCCCTCCACGCCCAGACCGTGGCCGGATTGGGCGATGACGCGATTCCCCTGCCGAAGGGGAGTATGCGGTTCCTGATCTCGGGGTTGTGGAACGACTGGGACGCCGTGTTCGCGCCCACAGCGACCGGTGGCAACACACGACGGCCGCTGCTTGGCGCACTGACCACGTCCAACGCAGGCGTCGCGATCTTCCCGCAGCTCGCGACAGCCGAGGCCGGCGTACGTACGCTGACGGGTCAATCGAGCTTTGCGCTCTCGCTCGGCGCGCTCGACGCCACGGGTGAGGTCCGGCAGAGCATCGCGCCGCTCGGGGTGAGCTTGGGAGTCACTCGCCGCCTCTCGCTCCGGCTCCTCGTGCCGTACGTGGAGTCGCGCGATGTCTCGCAGCTCCTGTTGAATCGCGTCGGCTCGACGGCCAACGTCGGCATGAACCCGGCGTACGTCGCCGGCACCGGCGTCGCAGCTCGCTCGACGAATGGCGCCGTCCTGTCTCAACTCGATCTCGCCCGCACGCGCCTAGCCGGCGAGATCACGCGGTGTGCCGTAACCACCGCGACGGGATGTGAGGCCATCCGCGCGAACGCGGGCGCGGCGCAGGCGTTGCTCCTTCGCGCGAGCGCGACGCGAGCGGCCATCGCCTCGGTGTACGGCGATGCCAAGACCGGCGGCGCGCCGGTGGTCCCGATCGCGAACGGAAGCGCACAGTCCGCGGTCCGCACGACGATCGCCACCCTCCGCACGGACTTCGCCGCCTTCGGTGTCAGCAACATCGCAGAAGGGGCGGCGCCGGCGGGCGCGAGCACCGTCTACGGCCCCGCCGGTATCACCCGCATCGTGGGCGACAGCGCCTGGAAGCTGGGCTACGGTCGGATCGGCAACACCCGGCGAGCCGGCATCGGCGACATTGATCTCACCGCATCGTTTCTCCTCTTCGACAGCTTCCAGGCCGATCAGGTGCGACGACTGCTCACACCGTCGCGCGGGGTGCGCAGCATGCTCACCGCCGGCTGGCGCTTCGGCACGGCCGGAGCCGACCGCACCGACGACCCGTTCGACGTGCCGATCGGCGAAGGCGCCAACGCGCTGCTGCTGCGAAGCACCACAGACCTTGTGCTGACCCGTTCGTTCTGGATGAGCGCAACCGTTCGTGCGGTGAAACCGCTATCCGACGTGATCGCCACGGCACTGCCCTTCCGCAACGATGCGACCGTCTTCGACAGCTTCGAGGTGGGGCAGGCCACGCGTTCGCTCGGCACACGGCTCG
>CAITQY010000522.1 GCA_903894655.1 uncultured Gemmatimonadota bacterium | reverse complement strand
GAGACGGTGCTGGGCTCCGTCGATGGGTTGAAGCGCTTCGTCGAGACTTCGGCGAGTCCCTACCACGGGCTGAATTTTTGTCAGGGCGGTACGAGCGGAGCGGTGAAGCGCGGAACGCGTCGGCAACGTCAAACCCTCTAGTGTGAGGCGGATAGGCACAGTGGTGAAGCTACGGAGTGACGAGCGTGAGCAGCTGCCGCACGATGCGCTCGGTCAGTCCCCAGACGATATGTTGCTCCACGCGAAAGGCCGGGAAGGTGGCGCGGTGACCGTTGATCTCCACCGCATATTCGGCCTGCGACTGGTCCTGCTGTAATTGCGCGAGCGGCACCCAGAACGTGGCCGCCACTTCTTCGCTGGGCGTGAGCGTCACGTCAGGTTCGACGATCGCGACAAACGGCCGGATGATGATCGGCGGCAGCGACGGATTGCGCGGCGCGAGATCATCGAGGCGACCAAGCATTCGCCCCTGCGTGAGATCGAGCGCGAGCTCTTCCCGCGTTTCCCTCACGGCGGTGACTTCGAGCGACGCATCACCGGGCTCGAGTCGGCCCCCGGGGAACGCCATATGGCCGCTCCACGGATCACGCGCCAATTCGGCGCGCTTGATGAACAACAATTCGGGCGCACCGTCGACCACGCGCAAGACGGCGGACACCGCCGCCAGCCGCGACTCGGCCAGCGGTGACGCATCGACGGAGACGCGGCTCGCCAAACGTCTGGCGAGTCGCGACACGTCCGCGTGCTGGAGCGCCTGTTGCACGCGTTGATCGCGCGCGGAATCGCTCAGTCAGCCACCGCGCCGCCAGAGGCGACCCAATCACGGAAGCCCCCGGCCAGCGAAGCGACGTTCGTGTAGCCCATGTCGATCAGTGTACGCGCCGACAGGGCGGAGCGATTGCCGCTGGCGCACATGAGCACGACCTGTGCGTCACGGGGCACGCGCGATTCGATCTGACTCTCGAGGACGCCGCGCCCGATGTACTGGGCCGGTGCCGCGTGGCCAAGGTTCCACTCGTTCTGTTCACGAACGTCGATGAGCACCACCGGCTCACCGGCGGTGAGGCGGTCCTGCACTTCGCGCGCCGTAACTTCGGCGACGCTCGCCTTCGCTTCGGCGATGAGTTGCTGGGCGGTCTTCATAAGCATGCTCTGTAGTGAGTTATGACACGCGCGAAACAGCGGTGGTATGCACGGACAACGTGCGTGCGTCGGCATCCAACGTCGCGATCGCGCCGAATGGTACCGTCCACTGATCAGAAATATGGCCCACCGGAATTCCCTGGAGCGTCGGGACCTGTAACGCGTCCGCCAGCTCCGTCACGATCGCCTCGACGGTGCGCGTGCCGTCATCGGTGGTGTCGGGACAGTCGGTGCAGTGTCCGAAGGCCACGCCAACACAGCCGTCGAAGGCGCCCGCCAGCCGCAGCTGGGTGAGCATGCGATCGAGACGGTATGTGGCCTCGCCGACATCCTCGAGCACCACGATGGCATCGCGACAGTTGACGGCCCACGGTGTGCCGCAGAGCGACGACACGAGCGCGAGGTTGCCGCCAACCAGGCGGCCGGTGACCCGGCCTCCGCGCACGACGCGCGCATCGGGCGCCGCACCACAGCTGTCGGTGCCGGCCTGCATCGCGCGCACGAGCGAGTCGCGCGAAACATCGGAGAGTGGGGCGCGGGCGGTGGGACCGTGGTAACTCACGAGACCGGCGTGCTGCCACGCGGCATGCAGGGCCGTGATGTCGGAATACCCGAGCAACGCCTTCGGAAAGCGCTGCAGGAGTTCGACCGAAAGTCGCGGGAGCAAGCGTGCCGCGCCATAGCCGCCGCGCAGGCACCAGATGCCGTC
>CAITQY010000521.1 GCA_903894655.1 uncultured Gemmatimonadota bacterium | reverse complement strand
CGGTCCTGAACGACTCGGACGATCCGGCCATCTGGATCGACACGCTCTCTCCGTCCCGATCGCTCGTCATTGGCACCGACAAAGGCGACAGCACCGGCGGACTCTACGTCTTCACCCTCGACGGGCGCATAGACAGCACCCGTACCCGTCGCCCGCTCATGCGCCCCAACAACGTCGACGTCATCACCGGCGTGCCATTTAATGGAGAGCGCATCGACATCGCCGTCACCGCCGAGCGCGGCACGATGTCGCTGCGCATGTTCCGGCTGCCGGACATGACGCCGATCGACGGCGGCGGCATCGCGGTGTTTGATGGCGATGCCACCCGCGCGCCGATGGGTGTCGCGATGTACCGACGGCCAAGCGATGGCGCCGTGTTCGCCATCGTCGGCGGCAAGAGCGGCCCGAGCGAGGGGTATCTCTGGCAGTACCGCCTCGCCGATGCCGGCAACGGCACGCTCACCGCGACCCGCGTCCGGACATTCGGCGCGTATAGCGGCACCAAAGAAATCGAGGCCATCGCCGTCGATCAGCGACTCGGCTTCGTGTACTACAGCGACGAGACCGTGGGCATTCGGAAGTATCACGCCGATCCCGACCACGCCGACGCCGCCAAGGCGCTCGCGCTCTTCGGCACCACGGGATTCGTAGGCGATCACGAAGGCATCGCCGTGTACCCCACGAGCGATTCCACCGGCTACCTCGTGGTATCCGACCAGCAGGGACAGCGCCTGCAGATCTTCGCGCGCGAAGGCGCCGCGCGCGCACCGCACACGCACGTTGTACTGGCCACGATCCCCGTGGCCGCGCAGGAAACGGATGGTCTTGAGGTCACGGCCCGCGCGCTGTCGCCGGCCTTTCCCGAAGGACTGCTCGTGATGATGTCGACCGACAAGACGTTCCACTTTTACGACTGGCGCGACGTTCGGAAGCGCCTCCCACCCAACTGATGATCCCCATGAATTTGTCGCTTCGCAGTCTGGCCTTGGGCCTGCTGTGCGCCGCTGCCCCGCTCGGCGCCCAGGGTGTGGTGACGGGCTCCGTCACTGATCCCAACGGTCGTCCGCTCTCCGGCGTCCTCGTCACCGTCGACGGCACCGCGATTCGTGCCGCCACCCAAAACGGCACGTATCGCGCGGCCAACGTTCCGGCCGGTGCTCGCACGCTGACCTTCCGCTATATCGGCTTTCAGGCCGTCACCAAGACGGTCACGGTGACGACTGGTGCCACCGCCACGCTCGACGTCAAGATGGCCGACGCGATGACCTCGCTCGCCGCCGTACAGGTGAAAGGACAGGTCGCCGGACAGGCCTCCGCCCTCAACCAGCAGCGCACCGCCTCCACGATCTCCAGCGTCATCGACAATGAACTGGTAGGTCGTCTCCCGGATCCCAACATGGCCGAAGCGCTCGCCCGGGTTCCGGGTGTGGCCGTGCTCCGCGACCAGGGCGAAGGACGCTTCGTGCAGATCCGCGGCACCAACGCTGATCTCAACTCGATGTCGCTCAACGGCCTCCGTATCAGCTCGCCCGAGCAGAACAGCCGCCAGCTGCCGATGGATATCGTGCCCTCCGACCAGGCCGCGCAGATTCAGATCTCCAAGACGCTCACCCCGGACATGGACGCTGACGCCATCGGCGGCAACGTCAACATCGTCACGCGCACCGCGACCGCCAATCAGCCGTTGCTGAACGCGACCTTCGCCGGCGGCGCCAATCAGCTCGGCGGCGGTGCACTGGTGAACGTCGGCGCCAACGCCGGTAAGCGCTTCGGCGCCTCGCAGAAGTTCGGCGCCATGGTGGGCGGCACGTACTACAAGAACGAGCGCGCCTCGCAGAACATCGAAGGCGACTGGTGCTCGCAGACGCGCAATTGCGGCGTCGCCCCGTCGCTCACCTCGCTCGACGCGCCGAACCTGTTCGAACTGCGCGACTACCCGCAGGTGAACCGCCTCCGCGCGGGCCTCAACGGCACCCTCGACTACTTGCTCGGCAACAACAGTAAGCTGTTCGTGCGCAGCACGTTCAACCGCTTCTCCGATGACGAAGTCCGCGCCCGCGCCCGCTTCCGCTTCCGTGGCGGCGGCGGTTCCCGCTGGACGCAGGTCACGCCCGACTCCGGCATCACGACCGGATCGCAGTTCGACCGCGACATCCGCCTGCGCGAGGTCATTCAGGATATCTTCACCGCGCAGGTTGGCGGCGAGCATTTCGCCAAGGACGGCAAGTCGCTCGACTGGGCCGTCGGCACGTCGCGCGCCTCCGAAAGCCGTCCGGACGTGCTCACGATGTCCTTCCGGCAGAGCGGCATGACGCTTGGCTACAATTTCGCCGATGCCAATCGCCCGCGTGCCAACGTGTCCGTGGGATCGTTCGACGACCCCACGCGCTTCGGCTTCAACAGCCTCGTGCGTGAAGTCCGCGACACCAAGGACAGCGACATCAGCGCGAAGCTCAATGCCTCCATGCCGGTCGCGTTCGGCGGCTTCACCGGTACGCTCAAGGGTGGCCTGTCGGCGCGGCTCAAGGAACGCGACAACACGCTCGCGAACACCACGTTCACGAGTGCCCTCGGCTCGAACGCAGCCGGTGCGACCGCCGCCACGCTCATGAGCTCCCTCACGAGCGAGACGAGCGGACGCACGATCTTCGGTGGCGACTACCAGTTCGGTCGCACGTTCGATCCGACGCGGATGGCAGATTTCATCAAGGCCAATCCGAACGCGTTCACCACCAACGCTTTCACCTCGGCCACGACCTCGGCCGGCGGCACGTTTGCGGTGGGCGAAGATGTGTACGCGGGCTACCTCATGGCCACGCTCGATGCGGGCGCGCTGCGCATCATCCCCGGTGTGCGCGTCGAAGCGACCCGCGTTGAGAACACGGCCAAGATCGTGGCGCTCAACGCCGCCGGAACGGCCCTGTCCCGCCCCATCGCGGACACCACCGGCACCAGCAACTACGTCAACTTTTTCCCGTCGATCAACGCCACGTATCGCGTCGACGAGTACACGAACGTGAAGGCCGCCGTCACGACCGCGCTCGTGCGCCCGCAGTTCCAGGACATGACGCCGTACGTGAATGTGCAGGCGGGCCAGCAGACGGCCTCGATCGGCAATCCGGCGCTCAAGGCCACGACGGCGCTCGCGTATGACGTCATGATCGAGCGCTACTTCCGCTCGGTCGGTTTCGTCTCGGCCGGCGCGTTCTACAAGGACCTCAAGAACTTCATCTTCCCGACCGCGCGCGCCCGTCGCACCGATGAAGCGCTCGGTCCCGATGCAACGCAGGTGCTTCAGCCGGTGAACGGCCCGACGGCGAAGCTCTACGGTTTCGAAGCGGCCTGGCAGCAGAACCTCACGTTCCTCCCCGGCATGCTGTCGGGACTTGGACTCAACGCGAACTACACGTACACCAAGTCCATCGCGGAAATCCCGGGACGTGGCCGCGAAGGCGTCGACACACCGCTCCCCGGCCAGACCGGAAACGCCGGTAACCTCGGCATCTTCTTCGACCGTGGCCCGGTGTCGCTCCGCGTCGGTGCGAACTACTCGGGGGAGTTCCTCTCCACGATCAACGCCCTTACCCCGGAAGGCGACACGCGGACCCGCGACCGTCTCCAGTGGGATGCGTCGGGCTCCTATCAGATCCGCACCGGCATCAAGCTCTTTGCCGAAGCGATCAACTTGTCCAACACGCCGCTCCGCGCGACGGTCGGTGATCGTCTCAACCGCGGTGGTGGCGGCGACGATCCGAGCTACGAGTTCTACAAGCCGTGGGGCATGGTAGGAATGCGCATCGAGCGGTAATCGTCGGAACGGCAGCGCCGGATCCAACGAAAAAGGGCCCCGTCCTGCGACGTATCGCAGGACGGGGCCCTCGTCTTTCATCGCAGCCTTACGGGGTCGCGGTGCACCCCGCCACGACCGCACACTTCGGATCGAGGGCCGGCAGGTTGAGCCGCTTCAGCTCGGCATTCACCGCCGCCAGATCGACCTTCCACACCGTGTCGAGCTTCGCCGTGTAGCCGCCAAGCTCCTTGGTGAGGATGCTCAGGATCTCCGGCATGTACGTACCCGGCGGGCCATCACCACGCTCCGACATCGACAGCAGATTCGCGAGGCGGTTGTTCACGCGGATGGGGAAGTTGAGCGGGTCCTGTCCGCTCTGGTTCTTCACCTGATACACGCTCTCTTCCACCGCCGAGGCGTTGGTCTTGAGCGTTCCACCCTTCTCGGTCAGGGCCGCGTCCTGGCTACGCTTGAGTCGATCGGCCAGCTGCTCTTTCACGCGGCGAATGTCGATCACCGCTTTCTGCGCGTCGTTCGTCTTGTCGCGCACCTGCTTGCCGAACGCATACTGCGCCCGCAGGTCGGCATCGGTGACTTCCGGCAACAGCGGGCTACGCTTGATCGTCATCGGCGCCGTAAGCGTCTTGCCATCGGCGGTCAGGCGTACCGTGTAACGCCCCGGCGGCAGCGCCGGCCCGGCGGTACCCGCGCCCCAGAGAATCATGCCCGGGAAGCTTTCGATACCGGTGGCGCGCATGTCGAACGTAAAGCGCGACAACCCGGCCGCCAACGGGAACGACGACGACGTGCCACGACGACGGCCCGCACCGGCTCCTGCAGCCGCAGTCGCGGTATCACCGGTGAGTTCGCGCAGCACCGCGCCCGTCGAGTCGAGAATCGTCAACGTCGCGCGCTTCGGTGCCGCCTTGAACGTCCAGCTCATCGGCACGCCGGCGCTGGAGCGGATGCCGACGGGCGGCGCAAAGAGATGCGCGTCGGCGGCCAACACCGCCGGCGTCGCCTGACGCAGTGGCGCCACGTTGTCGAGCACCCAGAAACCGCGGCCGTGCGACGAAATCACGAGGTCGTTGGCTTCCACGATCAGGTCGGAGATCGGCGTGTCCGGCATGTTGAGCTTCAGGCTCTGCCAGTTCGCACCGTCGTCGTACGTGATGTACACGCCGTGCTGCGTGGCGGCGTACAGCAGCCCCTTGCGGGCCGGGTCCTCACGCACCGCATGCACGTAGTCTTCCGCGCCAAGCCCGTTCACGATCTTCGTCCACGTCTTGCCGAAGTCGGTCGTACGGAAAATGTACGGCGCACGATCGTTCAGGAGCGGGCGACGTACCGACATATACATCGTGCCTGCGTCAAAGGCCGACGCATCGATCTGCGACACGCGGCCGAAGTCCGGCATGTCCTTCGGTGTCACGTTGGTCCAGGTCAGGCCGCCGTTCCGCGTCACATGCACCAGACCGTCGTCCGAACCGGTCCAGATCACATTCACATCCTTCTTGCTTGGCCCCACCGAGAAGATCACGCCGTACACTTCGGGACCGTTCATGTCGCCCGTGATCGGGCCACCGGACTTCTCCTGCGTCTCCGGTGCATGCCGGGTGAGGTCACCACTCAGCACCTTCCACGTCCGACCACCGTCCAGCGAACGCCACAACCGCTGCGACGACACGAACAGCATCTTCGGGTTGATCGGCGAGAACAGGATGGGGAACGTCCACTGCCACCGTTCCTTGATGTCCTTCGACGGCTCGCCCGAATAGAACCAGGGATACGGATTCACTTCGCGCGACAATCCCGTCTTCTTGTTGAACTTGTCGACGTAGCCGCCGTTGTTCGTGCCGGAGTAGAAGATGTCCGGATCGAGCGGATCGGCCCCGATGTAGCCGGGCTCACCACCGCCCACCTGATACGACACGGCCATGCCGCCCGCCGCCTGCTGCGCGCCGTAGGGCCGACCGGCGTTCCACTGCGAGGGCGTACACAACGTGCTGTTGTCCTGCTGCGACCCACAGATGTGATACGGAATGTGCTTCGTCGTGATGACGTGATACCACTGCGCGGTCGGGAAGTCCTGCTCGGTCCACTTGCCGCCGGTGTTCGTCGTCACCGCGCCGCCGCCGTCGTTGGCACCCACGAGGTGCGTGGGATCGGCCGGGTCGATCCACAGATCGTGGTGGTCGCCGTGCGTGCCGTTGCCGATGCTCGTCAGCGTCTTGCCCGCGTCGGCCGAACGGAACAGCGACGTGTTCTGCGCATACACAACGTCCGCGTTCTGATGGTCGGCGAAGAGGTGCGTGTAGTAGAACGCCCGCTGCCGGATGTTGCGGTCGCTATTCACCAACGTCCACGTGGCGCCGGCATCGTCGCTCTTGAACAAACCACCGTTGTCGTTCTCGATCAGCGCGTACACACGGTTCGAATTCGCGGCCGTGAGTGCCACGCCAATACGACCCACCAATCCCGACGGCAGGCCCTTATTGCGCGTGATCTCAGTCCACGTTTCGCCACCGTCGGTACTCTTGAACAGGCCAGAGCCCGGACCGCCCGACGACATCTGATATTCCTTGCGGTACGCTTCCCACATGGCCGCGTACATCACGCTCGGGTTGTTGCGGTCGAGGGCGATGTCGATCGCGCCCGATTTGTCGTCGCGGAAGAGCACCTTGCGCCACGACTTGCCGCCGTCGGTGCTCTTGAACACGCCACGCTCCGCACTCGGCACGCTGTACTTGCCAAACACGGCCGCAAACACGACATCAGGGTTCGTGGGATGGACGCGGATCTTCGAGATGGCGT
>CAITQY010000520.1 GCA_903894655.1 uncultured Gemmatimonadota bacterium | reverse complement strand
GATGTACAGCATGCCCATCACGACCGCGGCGAGATAGCGCGGGCTCTTGGCGCGCCCCATTTGCTGACGCAGCCGATTCGCCACGGTGCGCCGATACAGGAACAGCATGGCCGGCACGGGCGACGGCGGTGGTGGCATGCTCACGAAACCGCGTCGTCGCCGGTGAGCGCGATGAACATCTCTTCGAGTGAGCGGCCGGCCAGCTCGGGGCGCGCTTCCACGATGTCCGCGATGGTGCCCAACGCGACCAGCTGTCCTTTGCGAATCACGAGTAGGCGCGTGCACAGCTCTTCCACCAGATGCAACAGGTGCGAGCTGAGAATGACCGCGGCGCCTTCGCGGGCGCGCGCTGCGATCGTCTCTTTCATGCGACGGATGCCGACCGGATCGAGTCCGGTGAGCGGCTCGTCGAGCAGCAACGCCGACGGCTGATGCAGCAGGCCGCAGGCAATCGCCAGCTTCTGCTTCATGCCCCGCGAGAGTTCAGTGGGGAGCGCGTCCTTCTTGGCGGTGAGCTCGAGTTCTTCGAGCAGCGCGGGAATGCGTGGTGCCGCGTCGTGCACGCCATACAGGCGCGCCACAAACTGCAGATGTTCGGTGACGGTGAGATAGTCGAACAGCTGCGGTTCATCGGGGATAAACGCGAGTCGCGACTTGGCGGCCACGGGATCGGTGTGCAGATCGATGTCGGCGATGCGAATACTCCCCGACGTGGGCTGCAGAATACCGGCGAGGGCGCGCAGGGTTGTGGTCTTGCCGGCCCCGTTGGGACCGACGAGGCCGAGCACGTCGCCCGGTGCCACGCGAAACGACAGCGACTGCACGGCCACGGTGTCACCGTACAGCTTGGTGTACTCGATCACGTCAATCATAAAAACAGAGTAAGGAGTACGGGGTACGGAGTACGGAGCACGTATTGTGTGTGCTACGGGAATACGAGTGGGGCGGAGAGGGTGATGCTCAGCGTGGCGCCTGCTGGGAGACAGCGCTCCGTTTGTGAATTTCGGGCGGCGGCGATGGTTCCCGCGGCGGCGCCGCCGGCGGCTCCGATCACCGCACCGCGGGTGCCGCCGCCCAGTATGCGTCCGGCGATGGCGCCGATGAGGGCGCCGGTGACGACTTTGCCTTTGTCGCCGCCCTTCGAGACCTGCCGCTCGGTCACGGCGACGTCATCGCTTACGCGCACGGTGCCCTGCACGGGCACGAGCTCGCCGTTCACCTGCACACTGCGCACGCGAAACGCAAAGCGGCCGTCGGCGTCGGGCGGGGTCATTTCCACGAGGATGGGGGTGCCGGCCGGCAGCGTGGCGCCGTCGGGTCCGTTCACCGCTGCCGCGAGCTCGGCCACGATGCGGTCACCGGGGCGGTTCGCGAGCGAACAGATGGCGGCGTTGGTCTTGCCGGACAGGGCGGTTCCGGAGGCGAGACCGCGGGACGGGGCGGGGGTTGGGGCGGGTGCGGGTGCTGGTGCTGGACCTGGGGCTGGTGGTGCCTCGGCGACTGGGGCCGTGGCTGGGGTGGGCACGGCTGGTTCACGCGAAGGGCGCGGAGTTCGCGAAGGGCGCGAAGACGGGCGAACGGATTGACGAACGGATGGGCCGGCGGACG
>CAITQY010000519.1 GCA_903894655.1 uncultured Gemmatimonadota bacterium | reverse complement strand
GACGTGTCCATTGCTGCGCCCGCTCGAGGTGCGCCACCGCGCGCGCCTGCCATTCGGCAACCGTCAACGGCGCCGTCAACACGGGCGTCGCAGCCAGCGCGGTGGTGGGCACGTGCGAATCGAGCATCAGGTACGGTACCATCACGCACCGCCGGTGTCATCCGCCCCGCTGCGACAGTCGGCATTTCGCACTATCGTTACGCACCATGAAAATCACACACGCTCTCTATCTCGCGTCGGTGGCCGCTGGCATGCTACTCGCGCGCCCGCTGCACGCACAAGACGCGCGCACCGTCATCCTTCGCTTCAGGAAGGCCGGAGACACGGTGGCCATTCGTAACGCCCAAATCACCATCGATCACACCATCGACGCCGGCGTGACCGATTCACTCGGCATAGTGCGTATTCCCGACCTCGAGGACGGCGGGCATATCGTCGAGGCCGTTGCGCGCGGCTACCAGGCGTTCTTCGACAAGTTTACGAGCGGACCCGGCATCGCGATGCCGATCGACCTCGAGATACTGGCTGGGGTGGCGGCACCCAAGCCCAAGGGTGTCACGACGGCGCTCAGCCAAGCGGGCTTCAACGCGCGTCGCGCCAAAGCGCAGGGCAAGTTCTTCACGCTCGCGCAGCTCAAGGCGGCCGACGGTCGTCCGCTGGCCAACCTGCTCAAGGTGAACGCCGGCGCGCTCATCGGCGCGGGACCGAACGGCGAATCGTTTCTTGCCGCGCGCGGCAACGCGACCTGCTATGCGGCCGTCATCCGCGACGGGCTGCGCGTCTATCCGTTCGAGAATGCCGCGCCGCCCGACCTCGATAAAATCTTCACCGACGATCTGGCGGCCGTGGAGCTGTACGCGGTGGCGCCCGCTGAACTGAAAGACGCAGGAAGCTGCGGCGCGCTGGTACTCTGGCGCCGATAGCGATCGCACACGCGTGCGAACACGCGCCAACAACAAGGGCGCCCCTCGCAAGAAGGGCGCCCTTGGTCGTTCACGAATGGCCGCCGCGGCTTACTTCGACGCCGTCGCCAGACGCCGGATCTCGCCGACCATCGTCTTCACCCGCGCGCCGTCCTTGGCGCCGGCGACATCCTTGTCCACCTGCAACGCGAGCGCGTTGAGCGCCGTCGCGCGTGCCAGGCCGGACTTCATTTCCGCCGCATCGAGTGACGCGTAAATCGCCGTCGTACGATCGGACGCGAGGCCGTTGCCACGCACCAGCTGATCGAGGTACGAGCGCACCACTACGAACGCCGCCGGCCACGTCATCTTCGGCTGGCTCTGCGGATTGTAGTCCGTGAAGACGACCAGCTTCGCGGCGGCGATCTCGTTCGCCGACAGCTGCGCACTCGGCGTGAGCTCGAGAATGTCCATACCGCGATCGAGCTCGGACGAGAAGATGAGGCCGTTCCAGTAGTACGCGCCCCATGAGCCGCCGACCGTATTGCTGCGCGGACGAGCACCGGGCGCTGCGGCTGCGGCCGCGGCAGCGGGTACGTCCACCGGCTGCGGCGGATCGATCGAACCGCGATCGAAGTAGCCGATTTCGGTCGCCTTGTCGGGGTCGGTGAAGTCCATGATGTTCACGCCGCCCTGATACCAGCCCTGCACATACAGGTCGCGCCCCGGCACGGGGATGATGCCGCCGTTGTGCGACACGCAGTTCTCTTCGGCCGTCTGGGCCGACGGCAGCTTGAAGTAGGCGCGCTGCGTCTGCTTCTTCTTCGCGTCGAGCGAGATCACCGTGTTGCCGCCCAGCTCGATCATGCTGGAGGCCTGACACATCGGGCCCGTGCCGCCGCCCCACTCGTCAGTCTGGATCAGCTTCTTGCCGTCATTGCTGAACGCCGCCGTGTGCCGACCCTGATAGTTGTTCGTGTCGGCGAGGGCACTGATGCGGAACGGCTTCTCGGGGTTCGAAATGTCCACGAGAATGGAGTGCGTCGAGCAGGACGCCGCCAGCAGATTCATCGACGGATACGCCGTCACGTCATGGCAATTGCGCGGGCCGGTCGGCATGGCCGGATCGGCCGCCGGTCGGGCGCGAGCGGGACCGGCGGCGGCACGCCGCGCGTCGGCCGGCGCGCAGAAGCGCATGCACTCACTCGCGCCGTCCAGGCCGGTGAACACGCGTGCGCCGGGAATCACCTTGGCCTGCTCGGGACGATCGAGCTGCACCTTGATGATGTCGAGCTGGAACATCGAGTTCGTCGGGTCGGCTGGATCCGTGCCGTTCTTGCACCCGGCCAGCTCGGTCTCGGGCCGCGCCGCCTGCTGTCCCGACACGTAGAGGTAGATCGTGCGCGGATCGGTCGGGCTGGGCACGATCGTGTGCGTGTGCGAGCCTTTGCACGTCTGCACATTCTTCACGAGCTTCGGTGCCTTCGGATTGGACACGTCGAAGATGCGCACGCCAGCCATGTGATCCTTCGGGTCCTGCACGCCGCCGCTGCCGCAGTCGTTGCGGTTGCCCGCCCCCTCGGCGGAGATGAACAGCAGGTTGCCGTAGATCGACGGGTCACCCTGTGAGGTGATGCACTGCATAACGGCCGTCATCGTCGGCTTGGCCGGATCGGTGATGTCCCAGATCGAGAAGCCGGCGAAGTTGGCCTGGTAGACGTAGTGCGTGCCGAAGGCGAGGTCGGAGTTGACGAATGTCAGGCCGCGCACCGTGTCGAACTGGGCCGGCTTCGGCGTGAACGACAGCAGCTTCATGTTGCTCGCCGCGACGCCCGCGTCGTATCGACCCGGCTTCAGGTTATTCCGGGGATCAGACTTGCTCGGGTACGTCTGCGCCGACGCGAGCGCCGGGACGACGGCGGTCGCGAACAGCAGGATCAAACCACGCATGACGCGCATCAGGACACACTCCAGTTGGTGGGATGGGGAAGACGGAGCGCCGGATGGCGCGGACCGCCCGGGTTACTTCGGGGGGAGCTTGGCGAGCAGGCCGCGCATGATGCCGATCTCGGCGGTTTGCGCACTGACCACATCGTTGGCGAAAATGTTGGCGTCCACTTCCTGACCGGCGCCTTTCACCTTGAACAAATCGTCGACCATTTTCAGGGCGCCCTCGTGGTGCTTGATCATGCCGACGAGGAAGAGCCGGTCGAACATCACGCCTTTCGCCTGATCGAGCGCCGTGATTTCCTCGTCGGTCAGCATGCCATCCATCCGCATGCCGTGCCACGAGGCGGTGTCCGGTGCGAACTGGCCGTAGCGTTCGAGCCAGTGCTGCATGATCTGGATCTCGGGCACCTGCGACTGATCGATCTTCCGCGACAGCTTGAGCACCTGCGGATTGGCGCCGTTCTTTTCCGCCAGGCGCGACATCACGATCGCCTGCGCGTGATGGGCGATCATCCCCTGCATGAATTCGACGTCGGCCTTCGTGTACAGCACACCGCTGGGGATAACAATCTCCGGGCCCATGCGGTGCATGCTGTGATCCATGCCCGCCTGAGCGGATGCGGACGACGCGGCGCCGGCCAGCAGGGTAAGGACCGAGAACGCGAGGATCGGACGTCGGGCCATCAT
>CAITQY010000518.1 GCA_903894655.1 uncultured Gemmatimonadota bacterium | reverse complement strand
TGTTGAGGTCATACACCGCACCGGGCAGTGCCGTGAAGGCACTTCCGGCCTTGTAGGCCACCGTGCCACCCACCGGCACTTCCACGCCGGTGGTGGGATTCCGCGCGTACAACGTCATCGGGCTGGCGTTGGAGATCGCGTTCACGAACCGCACGTAGGCCACCGTGTAGTCGAGCGTGTCCACGAACGCGTCTTCCACCACGAAGGCTTCAGCCGTCTTCGCCGTCGTGTTGTAGATGCCGCTGATGTAGTACGAGTAGGCCTTGCCGCTAGCGAGCGTCGCCGCGGCCGTGCTGATCACGACGTCCTTGTCCACGGCGGCCGAGATGCGGCCGGTGAACGAGTACTGCCCGGGTTCGATGGCCGAGTAGAAGCCGCCCGATCCCACGCCACCAGAGCTCACGCCCGTCACCGCTTCGACGCCGGTGGCCGAGGTGATCGCCGTGATCTTGCTGTTGTTGGCGTAGAAGTTCACGGCCGGCGTGTTCACGCCGAAGTTGAAGAACTTCACGCGAGCACCGGGCAATGAGCCGGTGATGTCCTGTACGGCGTTCTTCTCACACGCGGTGAGCGCGACGGCGCACAGCAGCATCGCTATCGATCTGAATGTGTTCATCGCTGATTACGGTTGAGTGATCCAGAGAGGCTTCGTGTGGTAGTCGAGCGCGAGACCGCCAATGGCCTCCAGCCCGGCTCTGTTCCACACATACTCCGAGTTGAAGCGCGGACGGACGCGCTGCACGATCTTGCCGCCGTTGTCGGGATACAGGCTCACCGGCGGCGTAAAGCCGGGGAACACCTGCATGCCGCTGGCCGGATCGACATCCGTGTAGTTGTAGCGACGCATGTCCATCCAGATCTCGTTGTGGCCCCAGCCCCACTGCGCGATGTACTTCTGCGACATGATGCGGGTGAGCGACAGCCCGGCTGACGACGCCGGCACGATCGCCGTATTCGCCAGGAACGCTGCCTTCTCGGCCGCCGTGATCTGCGTGGGCGACTGGTTGTTGTCGAGATTGCGAGAGTTCACGAAGTCGATGTGCGACGAGACGCCGGCCGTGTAGGCTGCCAGCGCCGTGCCCATGTCGCCCAGCTTGTACGCCGCCTCCGCCTTGATGAACTGCAACTGCGCGTAGGTCATGAGCGGGATCTTCGCCTTGTCGTCGAAGATGTAGCGGCCGGGGACGGCGAGGCCACCGGTGCCCGGGTAGCCGTACACGTTGTTCGGCTGCTGCGCGGTGGTGAGGGCGCCGAAGCCGACCACGTTCACGTCGAGGCCGCGATACAGGCCGTCAGGGGACGGCGACAGCATGCGCGTCATGCGCGGATCGACGGCGCCGCCGAACTGGGTGCCGTTCATCAGACCGACCACGAACTGCGTCTGACGATACGCGTTGAAGTTGCCGCGCGTCCGGCCCCAGAAATTGATGTCGTCGTTCTGGGTATTCGGGTACGTGAGCAGCGCGTCGTCGGCGTTGCTGGTGAACGACAGGTTTACCGCGGCAATGACGTCGGCCGGCTTGTAGCCGCTCTTCCGGGAATAGTGGTTCAGGTTCAGCGCCAGCATACCATACGCCAGCTTGAGCCACTTGGTGCGGTCGCCGCCATACAGCTTGTCGGTGCGCGCCAGATAGGCCTGATCCACCGCACCGTCGGTGCGCTTGAGCAACACGATCGCTTCGTTCAGGAGCTTCTGGACTTCCTGATACGCGTACTCCTGCGAGTCGAAGCTGAACGTGAACTTCGACTGGTCGATCGCTTCCTTGACGATGATTTCACCGTGCATGTCGGTCGTGACCTGCCAGCCCCACGCCTTCATCAGCTTCGCGACGCCAAGGAGGTCCCAGCGTTCTTCGGCTTCGGCGAGGTTGGTCATGTCGACCAGGTTCTGGCCCAGCGTCCAATACACGTCACGATACTGCTGCGCGCCGTTGTCGCTGGAGGGATCGTAGCCCATGCGGTCCCACGTGCTGAGCACGGTCCCGGTGACCACGTATTCCTGCGTATAGCGGCCCAGGAAGCGACCATCATACTGCGGCGCCGTGACCATCCAGTGGATCATCGGCGCGAGATACAGATTCGCCGAGACCTTCTGCGGTCCGTTCGGGTTGTTGTTGACGTCGAGGAACTCGTTGCAACCGATAGTGGACAGCGACAGGGCGCCGGCCACGAGGATCTTGCGGAAAGTTTTCATGGTTTAGTACCCCATCTTGATGCCGAAGGCCAATCCGCGCGGCATCGGGAAGTTACCGTAATCGATGCCGACACCGGACGAGCCACCGACGGCGGCGCTGTTGCCGTTGACGATCGGATCGAGACCGGAGTAGTTCGTGAAGAGGAACAGGTCCGTGCCCGTGAGATAGGCGCTCGCTTCGCGCGCCTTGAAGTACTTGCCGGGCAGGGCCATGCGCACGGTGACGTCGCGCAACCGCACCCAGTTGATGTCCTTCTCGATGAAGAGCTCTTCGCTGATGCCGGTGTAGTACTGCGGCTGCACGGCGGGAATGACCACGATCGTGTTCTTCGTGGGATTGGCCGTGTTTTCCTTGCCGTCGCGCAGCACGCCGTCGATGACGCGCGGCTGATCGCGGTCGAGCGTGCGATTGCTGAGGCCACGCGTGGTCAGGAAGTGTTCGGTGGCGTTGAACACATCGCCGCCCTTGCGGATGTCGACGAGGAAGCTGACGGAGAGCTTCTTGTAGCGGATCGTGTTCGTCAGGCCGATGGTGAAGTCGGGCTGGCGATCATAGCCGGCGTCGATGAACGCGGTGGAGCGCAGCGGAAGACCGGTGGTCGGATCGATGAGGATCTTCTTCGAGCCCGGAATCGTGTCGCGCAGGTAGAAGAGGCCGGTGAGCGACCGCGTGGAGAGTCCCGGGGCGACGCCGTTGCGGACGTTGCCGTACAGCCACGTGTCGGACACGTACGACTCGGGCAGGGCGTTGGGCAGCTTGAGTACCTTGCCGCGCGCGCGCTCCACGTTGGCGATCACGTCCCACGTGACGTCGCGCTTCATCACGGGCGTGCCGCGGAGCGTGACTTCGAGACCCGTGTTCCGCGTGGAGGCGCCGTTCAGATTGAACAGGATGAATCCCGTGGCATAGCTGCCGCGGATGTCGTTCACGATCTGGTCGGTGGTCTGCTTGCGATACGTCGTGACATCGAGGCCGAGACGATCGTTGAAGAACCCGAGTTCGGTGCCGATTTCGTACGACGTCGCGAACTCCGGACGCAGGTCGAGGTTCGGACCGGTGAAGCCGTAGCCGTAGCCGCCGTTGGACGTGGTCTTGAACTCGAGCGACGGGCGGTAGGCGTACGGGCGCGCGTCCTTGCCCACTTCGGCGTAGCTCGCGCGGAGCTTACCGCTCATGTACTTACCGATCGACGGAATCGCTTCGGAGAAGATGAAGCTCGTCTGCACCGACGGGTAGAAGAACGAGTTGCGCTCGACCGGGATCGTGGAGGTCCAGTCGTTCCGGCCCGTCACGGTGACGAACAGGTAGTCGTCGTAGTTCGCCGTGAGGCTGCTGAACAGGCTCATGAGGCGACGCTGCTGCTTGTTCGTGCGCGTCGTGCGGACGTTCGTGTTGTTCACCGACACGAACTGCGGATCGAGGAAGTCACGACCGAGGAGGCCGCTCACTTCCGACCGGAACTCCGAGATCTGATTGCCGACGAGTCCGTTCAGCGAGAACTTATCGGAGATCTGGATGCGGTTGATGTTGAACAGCGTCTGCGCGTTCAGGTTGCGCGTGACGTCGTTCGCGACATCGAGGATGCCGTTGTTGTTGTTGGCGACACCGGCGCTCTCGGGGTGACGCAGAATCAGGTTCTCGTTGGTGTAGCTGTCGGACCCGATGTTCGTCTTCAGGTAGCCCCAGCTGAACGGCGTGATCGTGAGGCCGAGGTTCGCAATGAGTCGGCCGTTCCGCGAGTTCACGCGATTCTTGTTGACGCTGAAGTACGGGTTGTCCGTTTCCGAGTTCGTGGCCAGCGCCGTGATGCGGCGACGGTTGCCCGCGGGCGTGAGGTAGTCGCTCGCCTTGTCGGTCTGCGGCCAGAGCAAGAGGCCGATCAGCGGCCCATTGTCACCCTTGAGCGCCTGGTCGTTGTCGGCCTGCGCGTACTGCATGGACAGGTCGGTCTTGAGCCAGCTCGTGACCGTGGCGCCGCCCGACCCCGTGAGGTTGATGCGGGTGTAGTCAGAGTTCGGAATCACGCTGCCCTGCGCGTTGTAGCCGAGGCCGACGCGATAGTTCACCTTCGCATCCGGCGAGGCGCCGCTGAAGGTCAGGTTGTGCTGCTGCGACAGAGCCGACTGAAAGAAGCCGTCGATGTTGTCATAGAACTGCGTGCCAGCCGCGTACGGATTGCCGAAGTACGAG
Source organism: uncultured Gemmatimonadota bacterium (assembly GCA_903894655.1). Taxonomy (GTDB): domain Bacteria; phylum Gemmatimonadota; class Gemmatimonadetes; order Gemmatimonadales; family Gemmatimonadaceae; genus Gemmatimonas. The sequence continues at coordinate 3,242 of CAITQY010000518.1, read as the reverse complement.
AACGAGCCCAGCACGCTGCCGGCCACCGAGGTGGGGCCATAGGTGCGCTGCGTTTCCGGACGGGCCCGCGTCTGATCCATGCGCACGCGGTTGCTGTACTCGAATCCGCCCACGCCCGGCTTGCCGCGCTTGGTCGTGATCACGATGGCGCCGTTGGCGGCGTCGATGCCGTACAGGGCCGCCGCTTCCGGGCCCTTGAGCACGACCATGCTCTCGATGTCTTCCGGATTGATGTCGGCGGCGCGGTTGGTGAAGTCGATGCCGCGGTTGCTGAACGCCGTGAGCGACCCGGGCGCGTCGGAGGCCAGCGAGCCGGTGTTGAGCGTCTTATTGTCCATCGGCAGGCCGTCGATGATCATGAGCGGCTGGTTGCTGCCGCTGATCGAGCTGACGCCGCGGATGGTGATCGACGACGAGGCGCCCGGCACGCCCGACGTGCTCGTGACTTCCACGCCGGCCACTCGACCCTGCAGGCCGTTGATGAAGTTCTCGCGCCCGGTCTGCGCCACGTCGGCGCCGGAGACGGTTTGCTGCGAGGTGCCAAGGTTACGCTGGGTGGTGGTCTGGCCGAGGGCCGTGACCACGACGGCGTCGAGATTCGCGGCGGACTTGGTGAGTTGCACGCTGATGGCGTCCGCGGTGCCGACGGTGCGCTCCTGCGGGAGGTAGCCAATGAGGCGGTACTGGAGCACCTGGCCGACGTCGGCGCGGATGCTGTACTCGCCGTTGTTGTTCGTCTGCACGACGGTCGGGGTGCCCTTCACGACGACCGAGACGCCGGAGAGCGCAACGCCGACGTCGCGGGTCACTTTGCCTGTCACGGTTTTCGTTTGGGCAAACGCCTGTGACGCGCACAGGAGCGTCCCCATGAACACCGTGAGTATTCGTTGCTTCATCATCATGAAGGGTGCCGGGTGGTGGTGATCAGCGCGTCGGGCGTGGCAGGCTCGCGGATTTGGACGAGCGCTGAGGTCACTTTGGTACGGGTACAGTTGGCCTAGGTTATCCACGGACGACTTGGCTGTCAAACCGGGGCCGCTTTTAATAGTTGTTGTGACGAGCCCTGCCGGCGAGGGACGAAGCGATCCACGGCCGCTCCGGTCTTCCGGAGGCGCGGGACGGGGGCGTAGGATTGGCGAGCTTTCATCCCCACTCTCGTCCCGACGCCCATGTTTACTCGACGCGCGCCCGTTGCCCTTCAGGCCTGCTGTCTCACCGCCGTCACGCTGCTGGCCGTGTGGCCGTTACGGGCGCAGCCCGCCGCGACGGACGCGGCCGCGCGCGCCCCATGGGATGTCACCGCCGCGCGCGGGACGACCCGCGACGTCGATTTCACCACGAGCGAGGGGACGTGGATGTCGGTCGATCTCTCGCCCGACGGGAGCTGGATCGTGTTCGACCTGCTGGGCCATGTGTACCGCATGCCAAGCGGTGGCGGGGCGGCCACGGTGCTTACCCAGAACAGCGGGGTGGCGCTGAACTTCCAGCCGCGGATTTCGCCCGACGGCAAGACGATTGCCTTCATTACGGACCGGCGCGGGCAGTACAACCTGTGGGTCATGAACGCCGACGGCAGCAATCCGCGCCCGGTGTTCTCCGACCTGAACGCCACCGCCTTCGAGCCCGCCTGGACCCCCGATGGCCGGTTCCTTGTGGTCCGCAAAGGCGGGCGCGGCGGAGGGGGAGAAGGCGCGGCGCCGGCTGGCGGTCTCTGGATGTACCACAAGGACGGCGGGACCGGCGTGCCGCTGGTGGCCGCCGGCACGGGTGGCGTGAATGCCGCCCCGGCCTGGCCGTCGGTGTCCGCTGATGGGAAATACTTGTACTACCAGGTCTCGATGCCGGTCGTCCCGCGTGAGCCCCTGGGCGGCTCCATGCAGCTGCGGCGGTTCACTTTTGCCGACGGCGAAACGCTCGACATCACCAACGGCGAGAGCGGTGATGCCGCGGCGTCACGCTTCTCGAGTGGCGGCGGTGCCGCCCCGGAAATTTCGCCGGATGGCCGCTTCCTCGCCTTCGCCCGGCAGATCCCCGACGGCACGCTGGAGTTCAAGGGACACCTGTTCGGCCCGCGAACGGCGCTCTGGCTGCGCGATCTCAAGACGGGTGCCGAACGGTTGCTGATGGATCCCATCGATCCGATGGTGGCGAGCGGCTCCAAGACCCTCGGCGTGTTGCCGCGCTACAAATGGGCGGCCGACGGCAAGTCGATCGTGCTCGCGCAGGGCGGCCAGCTGCGTCGCGTCGAGGTCGCCACCCGGGCGGTGTCTACGATTCCGTTTACCGCCACGGTGCACCGCACGCTGTCGCAGATGGCGCGCAAGGAGTTCCGCATCACCGACGACGCGGTGCAGGCGAAGTTCTTTCGCTGGCCGTCGTCGAGTCCCGATGGTCGCGTCATCGCCTTCCAGGCGTTGGGCCGCATTCACCTGCAGGACGGTGCCACCGGCGCCCCGCGTCGGGTCACGCCGGCGAGCTTCGGCCCGCTGGAATTCGCGCCGTCGTGGAGTCCCGATGGCCGCACCATCGCCTTCGTGACGTGGGATGATTCCTCGCGCGGGCACGTGTGGACAGTGCCGGCGGCCGGTGGCGCGCCGAAGCGGCTGTCTCGCGATCCCGGCGACTACACCGATCCCACCTGGACGGCCGATGGACGCAGTGTGATCGTGGCCCGCGGAGAAGGGGCCACGGCACGCGGACGCACGATGACGCACAACGTGTGGTACGACATCACGCGATTCGATGCGCTGGCACCGGCGGCGGGCGACACGGGTCGCGCCATCGCGTTGATCAACCGACCGTCCGGTGTCTCGGTTGGTGGAGAGGCCCGTCGTCAGCTGCCGCGCCCCTCGGTCGGCCCTGATGGCCGTGTGTTCTGGCCCGAACAGCGCGCCGGTGGCACCGGACGCGCCAGTGGGACCACGCTCCGCTCGGTGAAGCTCGACGGCAGCGATCTGCAGGATCATCTCACCTTCCCGAACGCCGACGAAATTCTGCCGTCACCGACGGGCAGCTATGTGGCGTTTCAGGAAGGCGACAACGTGTATCTGACCCCGATGGTGTGGGGCGGCATTGGCAGCGCGGTTCCGCGCGTGGAGAAGCGTCGCGGTCAGCTGCCGGTGACGCAGCTCACGCGTGATGGTGGATTGTTTCCGCGCTGGCGTGACAGCCTCACGCTCGAGTACTCCAACGGCGCCGCGTACTACGTGCACCATGTCGCGAGCGGGAAGACCGACACGCTC
>CAITQY010000517.1 GCA_903894655.1 uncultured Gemmatimonadota bacterium | reverse complement strand
GGCAAGACGTACTATGGCGGCCCTGCCGCCAGCGGCATCGGCTCGTTCGTGGTGGTTCCGGTCATCTACAGCGCGGACTCGCTCATCAGCGAAGTCACGCTGAACGCGGCCCGCCCCGGCGCGTGCGGCCAGAACATCACCGACCGCGTCCGCCCGTTCGGCGGTAGCTACGGTGTGCAGACGCGCGACACCCTCGCGGTGGCCTTCAACTGCGCCAACGCGGCGACCGACATCGATGGCCATGCGCCTGGTGTTACGGCGTCGCTCACCGCGAACGGCACGGCTGGCCCGATCGCCGACGCCATGTTTGAAGAGGAAGAGGGTCGCTCGGTGTTCTGTAGCTTCACCACCAGCAATTGCGGCAACTGGCAGTTCCGCACGTCGGCGTCGTATCGCCCGGCCGGCACGTTCGTCGCGGTCGACTACCAGGCGCCGGTTATCACCCGCCTCACTGTGCGTGGTGGTGGTTTGGCCGGAGTTGACTCGGGTTGGGTGAACGGCAGCTACGCGTTCAACGAAGTCACCAACACGACGACGGGTGAAACCCGTTACACGATCGCGGACGGCGTGGTTGGCCTTCCGACGGCGCGTAACACCGTGTTCAAGGTCTGCAACACGCCGGCCTTCACGCCTGGCGTGACGCTGACGGCCGCGGTCGAGTGCACCACGCCGGTTGCGACCGGTGGCCTCACGGCGACGGTGGCAAGCATGGGCCTGCAGGAAAACGCGACGAACCTCGAAAACACCGCGTACTTCCTCACGGCTACGGAAACGGACCGCTTGGGCAACAGCACGACCTCGAACGCGTTCGCGTACGAGAATGAAGATGAAGAGGAGATCGTGGCCACCGCGTCTGGTCTCGTCACGTTCGGCGTTGACCGCACCGCCCCGCAGATCGTGGCCATCCCGGCCCCGGCTGTGACGGAACCGGCTGCGGCTCCGTCGCTCAACGGCTTCGCCCGTACGACCGTCGACTCGATCTTCTCGACGGGCGGTAACACGGTGGCTTTGTCCAGCACCACCGGTGACGTGGCCATCAGCGCCACGAACGCGCTGTTCGCCGTCCGCGCCAAGGACGAGCGCTCTGGCTTCACCAGCTGCACCGGTGACAACTGCTACACGAACAGCGGCGTCCGCCTCGGTACCTTCGGCATCACGCGTCGCATTGCGCCCGCGTCGCCGTCGGCCGCCAACGACGCGACCGTGCAGAACATCGTGAACGCGTCGTCGCTCACGGGTAGCAGCATCGGTAACACGATGAACGGCACCGTGCCGGGCACCGACAACACGATCCGTCAGTTCTCGATCAACATCTTCGGTGACGCTGGTCGCGCGCCGACGGCGCTGTCGAGCACGATCGGATCGGCGCAGTCTGGTTACTACACGTTCACCGGTACGCTGGTTGACCGCGCTGGTAACACCACCACGATCCCGACCCGTAACGTCGTCATCGACAACGCGGCGCCGACGATCAACAGCGTGATCACGAACGCCGCGGCGTTCTACACGGGTGGACAGACGTCCGGCGTGACGCTCCAGGCGAGCGATGATCTGGAAATCATGGGTGCGGAATTGACCCTCCTTTCCACGCCGATGAACATCCGCTTCCCGCGCGTCGCGGCTTTCGCTGCCACGATTCGCACCGGCCTCTTCCAGAGTCCGTTTGCGGCGCTGACGAGCAACAAGCTCGCCAACCTGACCGGTCTGGGTCAGACGTTCACCGGCGCGGTCAACCTGCCGATCCCGTTCCTCCAGGATCTTCAGGTGATCGCCCTCGCCGGCGATGCCGTGACGGCCTCGTCGCTCAGTGCCACGGTCAAGCCGACCGGAATCGCGGCACGGGTGTTCGACATCCGCTCGATGGCCACGCTCACCAACTACACGACCGGCACATTGTCGAACGTGTCGAGCGCGCCGACGACGCTGACGATCAACGGCAACCAGGTCAGCACGCCGACGCTTCGCAAGAACTGGGGCGCGGATGATCTGGTGAACAACAACGCGGGTGCCAAGGTCGGCACGTGGTCGGTGTACTCCGCCACGGCCACCGCGGTTGAGTTCCGTGTGACGGCGACCTCGTCGTCGGCCAGCGTTCCGTTCAACGCGGTGCGGGTTGTGACGCGCCGTCAGGACCCGACGCTTGGTACGTACGATGCCGATTACGAGTATCGCGGCACCGCGGCGTTCACCGAAACGCTGGATGAAGGTGGTGTGCGCGTGTTCCGCTACCTGTGGACGGTCGGTTCGGCCGTGGCGCAGGGTAACAACACGTCGCAGGCTGGCTTCACCGGCCTCGACTCCATTCGCGCCATCGGTACGGATGCGAACGGAAACGGCCTCGTGACGGCCGCTGCTATCCCGGGTACCACGACGGTCCCGCGCGTGATCAGCGCCATCGCGGTTGGCTCGGTCAACATCTTCGCTGCGACGGCGGCTCCGGGGTCTAACACCCTCGGTGACTGGACGAACGCGGGTGGCTGGTTGACTCGCGCAAGTTCGTCGACTTCGACGACGGTTCGGGCCACTGCGGCCTCGATCGCTGGCGATACTCGCGCCTTCATCGGCAAGGATGCTGCGCTTGCGACGGCCCGTATCTACGCCACCCTGACGGTGTCGCCGGGTGCGGCGGCCACGACGAGTGGCAACACGACCGTCACCTGCACGTCGAATACGACTGATGTGGTCGTGGTCGGCCAGGGCGTCGAACTGCTGCAGTCCACGGCGACCACCAACACGGTGAGCCAGGCGTACTGCGATGTGCGCGGCGCCAATGATGGTGTGGCGACGATCAGCATTGCCGCAGCTCGTTCGGCGGAAGCCCCGTACGCTGCAGCCACGGCGACCAACACGGTCATCACCCAGACCGTCTATACGGGTGTGGACAACATCAGCGCCCTGGGCAGCCTCTCTGCGGCTAACCTGAATGGTGCTGGTACGTGGCAGG
>CAITQY010000516.1 GCA_903894655.1 uncultured Gemmatimonadota bacterium | reverse complement strand
GCGGATTCCCTGCGCCTCAGGGTCCCCCTCATCCTCGGCCCTCTCGGGGTCGCTACGGCCTTGCGGCCAGATCCGGCCCGGGTCGCCGATCGCGCCGTCGCCATCGCCCGCCGCCGGCACGAGGAGCGGATTGTCGCCCGCTGGGGACTCACCGTCGTCCGCGGGCTCACGCCGCCGGGGCCGACCGTCGCCGAGGCCCGGTCCGACAGCGGTCCCACCCCGGGCGCTCTGGTCCCGCTCGTTCCGCTACGCCGGCCGGGGGCCGATGCCGCCACCCAGCTGGCCACCGACCTCCTGGGCGACATCGGCGACCTCGGGATCGCCCTCCAGTCGCGCCTCGAGTCGAAAGTGCAGCGCAGCCGCAACGAGCGATGCACCACCGCGCAGCTCACCATTCTCGGCAACAACTGCTTCGGCATCTTTCAGCCGGCTTTCGACTTTCAGTTCAACGTGCGCACCGGCGGCGTCGTCGCCAATCGCGTGTACGTCAATGTCGACTACGACTCGCAACGTGAATTCGATGCATCGAACAACATCTCGGTGCGCTATCAAGGCAAGTCGGACGAAGCCCTGCAGACGCTCGAAGTCGGCAACGTCACCTTCCAGCCGCCGGCCTCGCGCTTCCTCACGTCGGGTATCCCCTCGGGCAACTACGGCATCCAGGCGACCGGACAGATCGGCCCCATGCGCTTCACGTCCATCGTGGCGCAGCAGAAGGGCAATGTCTCGAAAGACAACGTGTTTACGATCGGTGAACGGTCGCAGCAGCAGGTCGATCGTGTCATCGAAGACATTCAGGTCGAGACGCGCCGCTTCTTCTTCACCGTCGATCCGCGCTCGCTCGGCGGATACCCGAATATCGATCTGTTGAATCGGCAGCAGATGCAGCAGCTGGCCGCGTCGCTCCCCGATTCGGTGCGCCCGGCGCGCCTCTATGTGTATCGCCAGCTCATCGGTGCCGCGAACCAGAACCCGCGTGGTCCGCAGTTCTCGGTGCGCGGGGCGCGTAATCCGTCGCGGCAGATTTATGAGGTGTTGCGCGAAAATGTCGATTACTACGTCGATCCGTCGCAGCTCTGGATCGCGCTGGTGCGTCCCCTCAATCCCAACAACGAGCGGCTCGCCGTTGCCTACGAAGTGAATGTGAACGGCACGCCGGGCCGGAATGTGAACACCGGTGGCACGCCCGACATCGAGTTCACCGCCGATCCGCAGTACGCGAATCTGCTCTGGGAGCCGGAGCTGCAGCCGACCAACAGCGCGTACTTCCTGCGCGAGTTGAAGTCCGTATATCGATTGGGCGGCGAAGATCTACAACGCGAGACGATCACGCTCAAGCTCGTGACCGGCACCTCGGGTGATCAGGAGAAGCCGATCAACCCGTCACGCGGCGAAACGTATCTGCAGCTCTTCGGCCTGTCGCAGGCCACCAACTCGGCGGCGTTCGACGTCGAGAATCGCGTGTGGCCGCGCCCCAACGATCCTAACCAGCTGGCGTCGTTCGCCGGCGGCAGCGGGCAGCAGAAGCTCATTCGCGACTACTTCGTGTTCTATCCGTCACTGCAGCCGTTCGCGCGTGGTGGCCTCGCGCAGCCGCTGGCCAATCCCGCCAACGACACGCTGTATCGCTATCCCAACGAATACCTGTACTCGGCGCAGCGACCGCAGGCCATTTATCGCATGGTGGCCAGCTACCTCTCCGAAGGTGGCGGCAGCACACAATCCATCAAGCTCAGCACGATTCAAGTGCGTCCCAACTCCGAGCGCGTGTCGCTCGACGGCCGGTTGCTCACGAAGACGACCGACTACGAGATCGACTACGACCTCGGCATGATCACTTTCAATCGGCCGGATACCTTGTTCGCCACACCGAGGCAGGTGTCGGTGCGCTACGAGGAGAACCCACTGTTCGCCGTGGCGCCGACTACGATTCTCGGCTTCGCATCGCAGTTCCCGCTCGAGAACGGCCAGCTGGCCTTTACCGCGATCTCTCAGAGCCAGCGTTCGGGATACAACCGACCGCCGCTCGGTTTCGAACCGGTGGGCTCGCTCGTGGCCGGGGTCACCGGCAATCTCGCATGGGATGCACCGCTGCTCACGCGTGCGCTCGGGAAGCTGCCGTTCAAGCAGAGCGCCACTCCGTCGCGCATCAGCCTGCAGGGCGAGTTCGCGATGAGCAAGCCGCAGCCGAACTCGGCGGGGCAGGCGTACATCGAATCGTTCGAGGGTGAAGGGGCGATCCCCGGAATCTCACTGTCCGAGGGTGCCTGGTACTACAGCTCGCGTCCGTCGCTTGGTAACACGCTGGCCGCGCGCTTCGGGAACAGTACGTTCTCGCTGAATCGCGCGGCCACGATGGCCTTCCAGAACAACGGCGTCGATGTCGGCGGCAACTTCATTCAGTTCAATATCCAACAGATCGATCCGTCGGTACGCATTGTGGGCAGCGGCGTGCAGACGTCTGAGCAGCTGCTGTGGATGACGCTCTATCCGCTCAAGACCGGCGGCATCTTTGACTTCGAACCCGGTACGGCGAAGCGCCGGTTTTCCTGGACGGTTGGTGACAACAGTCTCGTGGGCAATACGCCTTCGGGGCGTCGCTGGCGCTCACTCCGCACGGTCATCAATCCCAGTGGTGCCGATCTTTCGCGCACCGAAAACATCGAGTTCTTCGCGCTGGTGCAATCCGAGCAGGCGAAGGTGAAGCGCAATCCCACGCTGGTGTTCGACTTCGGCGAAATCAGTGAGAACAGCGTGGCGTTCGCACCGGAAACGCTCACGGTCAATGCGCCGGTTCGCGCGGGGCTTCCGGCCGACTCCACCTATCGCGGCAAGCGGTTGGTGGGTTTCGATCGCTTCGATTCTGAGCGCGATCCGTTCTCGCGGGCCTTCAATGCGGCCGAGAACGACAAAGGCTTGCCGGGCGACGTGGCCGATACGCTCGTGGTCGTGAATCGCACCGGTGCGTCGCCAGTGATCACGACGCAGAACAAAGTCGCCATCTGCACGCAAGCCGTACAGATCGTGCAGGTCCTCGGCGACAGCCGCGTTAACTGTGGTGCCCGCAACAACCGGCTCGACGAAGAGGATATCGATCTCGACGGCCAGTTAAACATGCCCAACGCGGCCATCGATCAGGAACAGTACAAGCGTTTCGTGGTTGACCTGGCGGATACGCGAAATTGGACGCGCGTGGGTAAGTGCTACCAGCAGCAGGACTCGACAGTGAATGGCGTGGTCAGCGATTCGCTCTGCTGGGTGCAGGTGCGTCTCAACTGGCGCGCGCCGGCCGAAGCGCAGAACAATCCGAATGACCGGCGCGTGCGTGCGTTGCGGCTCACGATGGTGTCGAGCGCCGAGTCGGCCGACGACGCCTTCGTGCGCGTGGCGCTCACGAGACTCAAGCTGGTTGGCGCGCCGTGGCTGAAGCGTAGCGTCGAACCCCTGTCGGGGATGGCCGGCGACTCTGCCGGGGTGCTCGGCGGCTACGTCATTGCCAGTGTGATTGGCACGCTCGACTCCACGTCGTTGGTGCCGTATACGCCGCCGCCGGGGGTGATCGAGGCGCCGGAGAACCGGCAAACCGGCTACGAGAACAACCGGTTGCAGGTGAACGAACGCGCGCTGCGGCTGCAGGCCGGCATCCCGGGTCGTCAGTTCCGGCCGTTTGATCGTGCCGAAGCATTCTTTCGCTTTCCGGAAGGCACCAAGACCTTCATGGGTTACAAGACGCTGCGCTTGTGGATGCGCGGCCGTGGCAACGGCTGGGGGCAGAACGGTGAGCTGAATGGCTACGTAAAGATCGGCCGGGACGAGAACAACTTCTACATGTACCGCACACCGGTGAACGCCGGTGTGGGGCTCAGTGCGTGGGAGCCCGAAGTGCGGGTCGAT
>CAITQY010000515.1 GCA_903894655.1 uncultured Gemmatimonadota bacterium | reverse complement strand
GATTCGTGGGCTGCAGTACTGTCACCGGCGCCTGCTCCATCGTGACGCGCGCCGCCGGGCGGGTCCACTGCATCGGGTACGGCACCACACTCGGGAAGCGATTCATGTCCTGCGCGCCGTATTGCACGACCAGCGTGCCGCCCTTGGTCGCGTAGTCGAGGAGGCGCGCGTTGTTGCGCACCAGCACTTCGTTCGCTTCGTACGCGCGCGGGCCCACCACGATGCTCGTGAAGCGCGACAGATCAGTACTGGTGAGCATCGACGGTTCGATCTTCTCCACCGCGATGTCGAGTTGTTGGAGTGCCTCGAGCCCGGTATCACCGACGCCTTTCACGTAGCCCACCCGGGCGCGCGGTGGGAGCTTCACGTTGACCGACGACAAATACATGCCGCTCGCGCCGTATAGTCGCATGGGCGTGATGTGGTCGTATTGAATCGTGAACACGCTGCTCGTGCTCAACGCACCCTCATGCAGTGCCAACGCGACGAGTTCGAGGCGGCCTTCCTTCACCATGCCACGCACGCGGAAGGTGAGAATTGTGGCGCCGTCGGGACCCAACACGCGTTCGCGTTCCACCGAGTCGGCCTTGAGCCCCTCGGGAAGCTCGAGCTTCACCGTGACCTCCGCGTCGTGCGGATACGATGACTGAATCCGCACCGGGACGAGCCGCTCGACCGGCACGCCAGCGCGAATGTACTCCATCGTGCTGCCGAGATTCACCGTAATGCCAGGAACCGCCGACACCGGCAGCTGCTGATCCCCCTTGATCGGATCGGCGAAGCGATACACCACCGGTTCATTCACCGTGACGCTTTCACCGGCGATCATGAGTCGCGCCTGCACCATCGTGGCGCGTTGCTCCTGCTGCTGCGCCTCGGTGCGGGCGTCGATCGGGGCCTGAAACCAATCCTGCTGTTTGCGACCGAAGGCCCGCCACCACGGTGAATTCGCCTGAAACGCCACCGCCCATCGGTTCAGCACCGCCGCGCTGTCGGGGCTGATCGCCACGTCGCCGGCTTCACCCGGACGCAATCCCAAGCCCGCCACCGACGCGTTCAGCAACTGCACCGCCGCGCGTCCGCGATTGAATACCGTGATCGTGACCGGCAACGAATCGTTCACGGCAATCTTCACCGCCTCGCGCACCGGGAACGTGGCGCGTGGGGCCGTGGCTTCCACTGCCACACCAGCCGCCAACACCAGCGCATGCTCAACGCGATCGATCGTCGTCACCAAGGCGTCCCACAACGCCGGCGCCGCCTCACCAGGGGCGCGCCGCGACAAGCTGGATGGCGCACCGGGACGACCCGTAATCAGAATGCCGGGGCCACTGCCGCTGGCGTTACGCACGTCGCGCAGCTGCCGCAGCGCTTGGGCCAACGGTGCGACGATCGGCGACGGATCGTCCGCGCGATACGCCGTGCGCGCAAGCGCGATCGTACGCAACGCCGAGTCGAGCACGGGCTGCGCCGTGGCCGGGAGCGTGGCGCGCAACGCGGTCCACGTGGTATCGACACCATCGAACAACGACTGCTCGCTGCGCGCGTTCTCAGGCCCCACACGCGAGGCTTCGCGTGAGAGATATCCCAGAATCGTGCCCTTCTTCTGCAGCACGCCGAACCCTTGGCTCTTGTGCTGCGACCGGCTCTCGGCCGCGATTTCGTAGTAGCTACGACCCAACAGCGCGTCATACTCACCCACGTTCACGCGCAACGTGGCCGAATCAGGGGTCTGTCGCGCGCTGCGATAGAATTTCTGCGGCGTCCAAGGCAACCCGAACCCCTGCACCGGAAACCGTACCGTGTCGGCGGCGAGATCATACGCTTCACGCGCCAGCATGCCCGACACCTGATGATGTCCATGTCCATCGCGCGGCGTACCGCTGAAGAAGGCGACCATCACATGCGGTCGGAATGCGCGCACCACGCGCACGACGTCGCCCAAGATCGAATCCTTGGGCCAGTGCGTAAATGTCTCCTCGGCGTTCTTGCTGAAACCGAAGTCGTAGGCGCGCGTGAAGTACTGGCGCCCGCCGTCGATGCGACGCGCCGACAACAATTCCTGGGTGCGGATCGCGCCGAGCGCTTCGCCCAGTTCGTTGCCGATCAGATTCTGTCCGCCGTCGCCGCGCGTGAGCGAGAGATATGCCGTTTCCACGTGACGGCCCTTGGCCAGCCACGCGATCACCGGCGTGTCTTCGTCGTCGGGGTGCGCGGCCACCGTGAGCACGCGGCCCGTGGTACCGACGCCGGCGAGGGTGGAGCCGAGCGCGGCGGCGCCGCGGTCGAGCGTCACGTTTTGCGCCGATATGGCACGCCCACCAGCGACAAGCGCCGCGGCAATAGCCGCGGCGCTCATCATGACCTGGTGGATTCGAGTGCGCCGAAGCGCGTTCACTGACCCACCTTCATCGTTGCACGCTCCGCGGCCACTTCGCCGGTATCCATGACCATCGCAATGATGCGGGCCTGCTCGGCCTGGTGCGCATCCATGTACCCTTCCGCCGGGCTCGCGCGCTCCGGGCGACCCACGTAGCGCACACCCACCGACGCACCCGCCGACGCGCGCAAACGCGGCTGCACGTATGTCCATGCGCCCTGATTCTTCGGCTCTTCCTGCGCCCACACGACCTGCTCGATCGCGGGATACAGATCCATGATGCGCACAATTTCCTCATGCGGCCACGGATACAGCTCCTCGACCCGCACCAGCGCCACGTGCGGATTGCGAGTGGCCGCCAGCGACATGTCGTAATACAGCTTGCCCGTGCAGAACACGATGCGACGCACCTCGTCACGATGCTGCGACGCGATGGGATCGTCGATCACCGACTGGAAGCCGCCCTGTGACAGGTCGTCGAGCTTCGACGCCGCCTGCGGCAAACGCAGCAGCGATTTCGGCTGCATGCAGATGAGCGGACGACGCGATGTCCGCAGCGCTTGGCGACGCAGCAGGTGGAAGTACTGCGCTGGCGTGCTGCAGTAGGCCACGGTGAGGTTGCCTTCGGCGCACATCTGCAGGAACCGCTCGAGACGCGCGCTCGAATGCTCCGGGCCTTGGCCCTCATAGCCGTGCGGCAGCAGCAGCACGACGCCGCTGTCCTGTCCCCACTTGGCGCGGTCCGCCACGATGAACTGGTCGATAATCGGCTGCGCCACGTTCACGAAGTCACCGAACTGCGCTTCCCACACCGTGAGGGTGTCGGTGGCGACCGTACTGTATCCATACTCGAACGCCAGCACGGCGGTCTCGGAGAGCGCCGAGTTGTAGATCTCGAAGGCGCCCTTCCTGCCGGGCAGATGGGCAAGCGGCGCGTACTTGCGGCCGTTCTCGCTGTCGCTGAGCACCGCATGGCGATGCGAGAAGGTACCGCGTTCGGCGTCCTGACCCGTGATGCGCACCGACATACCGTCGAGGAGCAGCGTACCGAACGCCAGCGCTTCAGCGTGTCCCCACTCGATACCACCCTGCTCGCTCATCGTCTCGCGACGACGCTCGAGCTGCTTGGCCAAGCGCGGATTCGGCTTGAGATCGGACGGCCAGGTGAGCAGCGCTTCGTTCACGTCCTGCAGTTTCTCGACCGCCACGTTGGTGGTGACAGCCTTCGGCGCCGACGCCGGCTCGGCTGGCCACGGTGCGTGTTTCTCGCTGGCCAGCAGCGACTGCTTGAAGCGCGCATGAATCTCAGCGTAGTGCAGCGCGACCGTCTGCTCCACCTCGGCCGCTTCCGCCTCGGTGACGACGCCCTCGGCCACCAAACGGCTGGCCCACACCTGCGGCACCGTGGGGTGCTTACGGATTTTCGCGGAGCGCGTGGGCTGCGTGTACATCGGCTCGTCGCCTTCGTTGTGCCCATGACGACGATAGCCCACGAGGTCGATCAGTACGTCCTTCTTGAACGTGGCGCGATACGCGCACGCCAGACGCACCGCCGTGATGCAGGCCTGCGCATCATCGGCGTTGACATGGAAGATCGGAATTTCGAAGCCCTTCGCGAGATCCGATGCGTAGTGCGTGGAGCGGGCATCGATCGGGTCAGTGGTGAAGCCGACCTGATTGTTGACGATGATGTGAATCGTGCCGCCGGTGCGGTACGCGTTGAGGTGCGAGATGTTGAGCGTTTCGGCCACGATGCCCTCGCCCGGAAACGCCGCGTCACCATGAATCGCCACGGGCACCACGCCGAGTTCGTTGCGTTCGGCGGAGATGCCCGGCAGGCGCTGCAACGCACGCACCATGCCTTCAATGACGGGGTTCACCACTTCGAGGTGCGATGGATTCGGCGCGAGGCGAAGGGTCACGGCCGTACCGTCCACATCGCACGTACCGATAAACCCCATATGGTACTTCACGTCGCCGGTGGCGTTGCCGTCCACGTGATCGTGGCGCCCCTCGAACTCGGCGAAGAGGCTCTCGAACGGCTTACCCATCACGTTCGTCAGCACGTTCAGACGGCCACGATGCGACATGCCGATGACGATCTCGCGCGCCCCGGAGCGGCCCGACTCCCGGATCAGCTCGTCGAGCATCGGAATGAGGGTATCGGTGCCCTCGACCGAGAATCGCTTATACCCCTGATACACGCGCCCGAGGAAGCGCTCCAGTCCGTCCACCTGATTCAGGCGACGGAGCGCGTCTTTTTTCTCGTCGGGTGTAAGGGGCCGCGTCAGCACGCCGTCGCGAAATGCGCGAACAAACCACTCGCGCTCTTCGTCGACTTCGAGATGCCACACTTCATATCCGATGCGCCCCGCGTAGACCTGTCGCTTGCGTGCGATCGCGTCGGAGGCGGTGGCGAAGCGCGCATCGCCCAGCGCCTCACCGGGAATCGCCTGCAAATCGGCGTCGGTCAGTCCCCAGTACTCGGGGCTCAGATCATCGGCGCCGGGAGGCGGCGTGCCGAGCGGATCGAGCTGCACCGCGTAATGGCCATAGCTGCGGATGGCCTGCTGCAGCGAGGCGGCAGCGGCCACTTTCCGAAGGAACGCGACATCGTAGGTGGCGCCGCCGACCGGCGCAGACGTAGGCGTCGCCGCCCCCGGTCCAAACAGCGACTCGGCGATGCGGAAATATTGGCGCCACGTCTCGTCCACACTGGCGGGGTCGTGACGATAACGCTCGAATTGTTCGGCAAAAATGCCGTCGTTGAAAACGCTCGTGATGGCAGCGGTCATAACGTTCGAATGTAATGGTGGGGTCACGAAGACACAGGTGAGCCGTGCACTCCGCGGCCCCTCGCGTGCGCTCAGTGCGTCGCGGGCACGACGAGGGTGAACACCGACCCTTCACCGGGGCGCGACACCACCTCGATACGCCCGCCCAGCATGGTGGCGAGGCGGCGCGCGATGTAGAGCCCCAATCCGGTGCCCCGGTGCCGACCGGCCGGCACGTTCTCGATCTGGGAGAAGGGGCGAAAAAGCCGTTGCATGTCGGTGGGCTCGATGCCGATACCGGAGTCGCGCACGGCACAGCGCACAGTGGCGGTTCCATCGGACAGCGGAGAGCCGCGCGTGACGCGGACCGACACCGCACCCTCCTCGGTGAACTTCACCGCGTTCTGGCAGAGATTGAGCAGGATCTGCCGCACCTGCGCTTCGTCGGTGTGCAGCGACGGGAGCCCGGACTCGAGGTCGATCGAAAACTCGATCCCCTTTTCGCGCGCCAGCGGTTCGATGAACGGATGGAGGGAATCCAGCAGTTCAGGGACGCGGACGGTGGCGTTGCGCGGCGTGAGGCGGTCGGCTTCGAGCGAGGCGTAGGTGAGAATGTCTTCGATCAGCGAGCCCAGATGTCGCCCCACGGTGCGCAGGCGCATCACCACGTCCTGCTGTTCCGGCGACAGCGGGCCGAGGATCTGATCCTCCAATAGCTCTGAATAGCCCTCTAGTGCCGTTAAAGGGGTGCGAAGCTCGTGCGATAGTGTCGCTAAAAGGCTGGTTTTTGCGGCATCGGCCGACCGGGCGTCTTCAAGCAACCGGGCCTTCCAGAGTGCCAGCGCCGCCAGGTCCGCCATCACCCCGAGCCGTTCCTCGTCGGCCTCGTCAAACTGCGGGTGCCCGATGTCGCGGGTGATGGACAGCACGCCGAACAGCTGGCCGTTGGCCACCAGCGGCAGCAGCAGCATGGGGCCGATCCCCAGGCGAGGCATCAGCTCGGCGAAGAACGGCAAGCCGGCCTGCGGCGACATGATGGTGATCGCCCGCAGTTCGTTGGCCACGCGCCCCGTGACCGTGCCCTCGAGCGGAAAGGTCATGGAGAGCAGATCGTTCGTGCGGCCGGCACAGGCCACATATACGCCATTATCGCCGCTTAATTCTGCCACTGACGCGCCATTCGCCCTTCCGCGCACCATCGATAGCTCGCAGAGCGTTTGCAGGACGCTCTGGGAATTCGTTTCGGCGGCCAGGGCGCGGGCGACCTGGCGGAGCGTGCCGAGCTCCTCTGTTTTCCGGTAGTCGGAATAGAGGAGATCTTCCGTGCTGGCCGGAAAGTGGGCCGGGTCGTGGGAACTGTGCGGACTCTGCATCCGGGAACTCTGCACCGCCGCGGGTCGCTTGGGGAGCGATGCCTTCAAGAGAATCCAAACGCCCGCGCGACGGCGGCGTCCGCGGCCAGGGGGTCAACGGCCACCCCGACAAACTCTGCGCCCGCTGCGGCCGGCCGTTCAGCTGGCGCAAGAAGTGGGAGCGCGACTGGGAGAGCGTGCGCTACTGCAGCGACAAGTGCCGAATGGGGAAGGGGGCGGGGTAGCGGCGGCCGGCGGAATTAGCGAGGCGCCGGACAGTACTCGACGTCCCGAAGCCCTTCGAAGTCGGCGTCCTGCGTCCAGACGACGGCGCCGAGTTCGCGAGCAGTCGCGTAGACGATACTGTCGGCCAGCGGCAGTTTGTGCTCGAGCCCCAGCGATGCCGCTCGGAGCGCCAGCGTGGCATCGAGATCGACTACGCGCCCCTGCTGCATCACGGCAATCGCCTGCAGCGCGTCGCTCTCCCCACGCTGGCGCGCGACGACCTTGAATACCTCCAGCAGGCAGATTGCCGGCGTCACGAGCCGCCGCTCGTCTTCGATGGCAGCGGCAAACGTTCCGGCGTTGGCCGTGTCGGCGAAATAGGCGAGCCACGCCGACGAGTCGACCACATTCAACTTGGCACGAGTAACCATGGCGCAGCCCTACTCGCGATCAGCGTCACGGTCGACAGCGGTGTCGATGCCGCGCACGAATCCGCGCAGACTCCGCGCGGTCCGCAATGGGATCAGCTCGACGCGATCGCCGTACACGATAGCCTGCACTTTCTGCCCAGGTTCCAGCTGGAGCCGCTCGCGAACGCTCCGCGGGATCACCACCTGATACTTGGGCGAAATCGTGACCACGTCCATTCGTCCCCCAGTTCGCGTATCGATCGCACTATCGTTACCCGAAAGGTAGATCGATAGCACCAATTGGACAACGCCCCTACTTCAACACCGGCGTCGCCCCGCCCGGCCACAGCGGCCCCAACCCCGCCATCAGCTCGGCGATCACGCCGATGCCGTCCCACAGATTGCCGATGCGCAGGTTCTCGTTCGGCGCGTGCTGACTGTTGTCGGCGTTCACCGTGGGCACCGTGATCACCGTGGCGCCGAGCTGCTCCACGAAGTGAAACAGCGGCAGCGACCCGCCCAGCATCGGCATCACGAATGGCTCGCGACCGTATGCGCGCGCCATCAGCGTTTTCACCGCGCGCACCGACGGCAGCGTACTCGCCACGCGCACGCTGGTGTAGCCACCGCCGCAGCCCACGTACGCGAGGTGCGCGCGATCGGTGCTGCGCGCCGCGGCATTGGGGTCGGTGGCCACCGTGTAGCCCAACGACACGAGATGACGCGTGACCAGTTCGCAGATGCGCGCCGGCTGCTGGTCGGGCACCAGTCGGAAGTCGATGGACACGCTGGCGCTGGTGGGCACGGCGTTGGCCGCCCCACCACCCACTTCGCCGGTACGAATGCCGCGGATGTTGAGCGCCGGGAGCATGATGCGCTCCCCAAGTGCCGCGTTATTCGCTTCGGTGCGGGCAAGCCCCAGTGACGTGCGCAGCGAGTCGTCGGTATTCGACAGCGCCTTCCCCAGCGCCCGGTCGCCGTCGGCAATGGCCGGCACGTCGTCGTAGAAGCCGGCGATCTTGATGCGGCCGTCCATGTCGCGCACACTGGCGATGAAATGCGCCACCGCCACGCCGGGGTTGGGCGCCCAGTTGCCGT
>CAITQY010000514.1 GCA_903894655.1 uncultured Gemmatimonadota bacterium | reverse complement strand
GTCGGGCCGTCGTGGATTGGCCACGCCGGCACGGCGCTCGCCTTTTTGCTCGTGGGTGCCGGCGCGCACACCACACAGACGGCGGGGCTCGCGTTGGCCACGGACGTCGTGTCCGAAGACAAGCGGCCGCGCGTGATTGCGCTGATGTATCTGATGATGCTCATGGGGACGCTGATCAGCGCCCTGTTTTTGGAGTCGGTGTTGCGCGACTTCACGCCATTGCGACTCATCCAGGTCATTCAGGGGACCGCCGTCTTCACCATTGTGGTGAACATGATCTCCCTGTGGAAGCAGGAAGCGCGCGTTCGCGGCGTGGTCGAGTACGCCAAGGGTGAGCGTCGCCCGATGTTCCGCGAGGCATGGAGCACGTTCTCGAGCGGAGGGCAGGCTGTCCGTCTGCTGGTCGCCTCGGGGCTCGGTTTCTTCGCGTTCAATCTGCAGGATGTCCTGCTCGAGCCGTACGGTGGGGAGGTGCTCGGCCTGTCCGTGTCGCAAACCACCATGCTTACCGCGATCATGGCCGTGGGCGCCGTGATCGCCTTCGGACTCTCGGCGTCGATGCTTCGGCGCCAGCAGGATCCGATTCGCCTCGCCGCGCTCGGGGCCTTGATCGGCATTGTCGGATTTGCCGGCATCGTGTTCGCCAGTCCACTGGAGTCGGCGGGGATGTTCCGCCTCGGGGTTGGACTGATCGGTCTCGGGGAAGGCTTCTTTGGTGTCGGGACCTTGTCCTTCGCGATGCAACTGCGCGATCCCTCGCAGCATGGGATCGCCCTCGGCGCGTGGGGCGCGGTCTTCGCGACAGCGGAAGGGCTGTCGTTTGCGCTGAGTGGCGTGATGAAGGACTGGCTTTCGCATTTGGTGCAGAAAGGGGCGCTTAGCCCCGGCTTGAACTTGCCGTCGGTCCCGTACTCTGCCGTGTATCACCTTGAGATTTTGATGCTGTTCGCCACCTTGGTGGCACTAGGACCTCTCGTTGCCCGTCGCGTCGCCGGTCAAGCCGAGCGCGATCAAGCCAGTCGTTCGTTCGGACTGGCAGACATTCCCGCTTGACCATTCTTCAACACTCGGAGCCGTAGCGATGCAGTACATCGACGGAGCTCAGATCGCCCTGTATGCGTTCTGGATATTTTTCGCAGGGCTGATCATCTACATTCGACGCGAAGACAAGCGGGAAGGCTATCCCCTCGAATCACCGCAGGGTCCGCGTGATGGGTGGCCCAAGTCGGCTGGCCCGAAGACCTTCATTCATCGGCCGCACAGCGGCGAGGAGACGCACTGATGTCCGACATCAAAGCGGTGGCGGCTGACAGCTTCAATGGGTCGCCGCTGGTACCTACCGGAAACCCGATGATTGATGGTGTTGGCCCGGCGGCGTGGGCCGATCGTGCCGACGAGCCCGATCGCACGTTCCATGGCGCGCCGAAGATCGTGCCGATGCGTCTCGATCCCACGTTCTCCGTCGCCAAGGGCGATCCTGATCCGCGTGGTTTGCCGGTCGAAGCTGTGGACAAGGTGACGGCGGGAACCGTGATCGAACTGTGGGTCGATCGCGCGGAACCGCAGGTGCGCTATTACGAGGTCCAACTCTCCGGAACAGAACGACGCATCATGCTGCCCGCCGGCTTCGTGCAGTGGCCGAATTTCGGGCTGTGGGGCAATGACCGTCTGCTCGTGAAGTCGATCACCGCGGCGCAGTTCGCCGATGTGCCGGCGATCCGCCGCGACGACCAGATCACGTTGCTCGAAGAGGACAAGGTCATGGCATACTTCGCCGGTGGTCATCTGTACGCGACGGCCGCCCGGAGCGAGCCGATCATATGAGCCGCACCGAGGTGGGGAACGCCGAGTACATCAAGGGAGTCCCCCATCCGCTTCCCGCCGGTGAGCACGTGCTGTGGGAGGCGGCTCCCGATGCGCGCGCACTCGCGACGCACGTCTTCCACCGCCGGTTGGTGGCGATGTATTTCGGAGCTATGCTCGTGTGGTGGGGCATCGCGACGGTGGAGCCGGTGCTGAGTCGGGCGTTCGCCGTCGGACTTGGCATCCGGTTGGCGTTGACGCTCATCGTGTTGGCGATCGCGGAAGTCCTCGCCAGAGCGTCGGCTCGGACCTCGTGGTACGCCATCACGAACCGGCGCATCGTCATGCGGCTCGGCGTGGTGTTCCCGATGTCCATCAATATTCCGTTCTCGATCATCGATGGCGCGCGAATCGGGACCTTCCGCGACGGGACCGGTCAGCTGGCCCTGACCCTCGGGAAGGCGCATCGCCTCGCGTACATCGCGCTGTGGCCGCACTGTCAGGTGTTTCGCCTCACGCGTCCGGAACCGGTCCTCCGCGCGTTGCTCGATCCCAAGGCGGTGAGTGCGTTGCTCGTGAACGCGATCGACGCCGTTGCGGAGCAGAACGTTCGCATCGAGCGGACGGGAGAGCGGGGCGATGCCCCCGCCGACACTATGGCGGCCGCACAACCGGTCGTGGCATGAGCGAGGTCTTCGCATGACCGGTCCTGTGCACTTCGAGGCGGAACCCGGCGCGCGTCCGGATGCACGACCGCTAGAGGTTCCGAAGTCGGCGCTGGTGACGGCCGCGGCGCTCATCACCGTGGTCTTCATGCTCTGCATCGCCGCGCGCATCTTCGGATTCGGCGCGTTCGCCGAACGGCAATCGGCGGTCATCGCCGAGCGCCAGCTCACGTTTACCGATGAGAGCAACGGCGGCATCCGAGTTATGGATGCCACGACCCATTCCCTGGCCGCGTCGCTCCCGCCGAATTCGAACGGATTTCTCCGCGGCGCGCTCCGTGCGCTCACGCGAGGACGTTCCAGTGCCGGTATCGGACAGGCGGTGCCGTTCCGATTGGTGCGCTACGCGGACGGACGGCTGGTCTTGATCGCTCCGACCACCAAACGGACGGTGACAGTCACGAGCTTCGGGTCGACGCAGGTCGAGTCGTTTGATCGACTCCTGCGTCCCATGGCGCGCTCGACGGTTGCCGCGCCGTAGCGCGTTAGCGAAGCGGCTTCTGCGTAGACAGCAGTCGCTTCGCGCTCGCGGCGACGGCCGCATCCGGGTGCGACGAATACTGCGTCAACAACACGGCAACCTCGGGATCATTGAGATGTGACGCGAGTTCGAGCGCGCACACGAGCGTCACCTGGTCGGGCGCGGATTCCACGATGGACTCGAACACGCGTAGTGATCGGATGTACGCGATGCGGTCGGCCAACGTCGACAGCTCCGCGGGGAGCGGCCGGTCGAGTGATGTTGCCCCCCGGCCGGCGACGAAGTCCGCGTTGCGGTGACCGATACACCCGATCATCGCCTGATCGATCTTGCCGGCGAGCGTGCCACCACAGCCTGCGAGCGCGAAGGCCAGCATGCCAGCCCAAGAGCGCGGGCGGGCGCGCGATGCGGGCCAGGCGCGCAGTACGACAACGCGCAGTCGGTCAGAAGAAAAAGATCGCATGAGGAGCATGTTCGCGCGCGCGCGCGGCAAAATCAAGAGCGCAGACGCGCGCAGCATCTTCCTGAGGCTCACGTCGCGGGCGACGATCCCGCGCATTCATTTCGTTCTCCGCTGAGGCGCACATCGATCCGCTTGGGCCGAAAGCCGCAACGTACCGCCGTCTTGCCATGGAGCAGTGGGGACCGCTGCGGCAACGCACCGAGGTCCGGTTGGCCATCATCACCGGGGTCTGCGCCGTGCTGATGCTGCTGGCGGCCGCCCCCTCGCTGATCTGGACCGCCGATCCCACGGCGCTGGGTGTCGGCAGTTTGCTCCTCATCCACACCGCCATGGAGTTGCGGCCGTTTCGCGACCGATGGCACGCATGGCGCACCATCGGATCGATCCGGCTTGAGGTGCCCACCATCGACCTCGTTCCCGGACAGGGGACACCGTACGTGGTTCGCCTCGTGCCGCGCCGCGTCGGACAGCTGCAGTCGATTGCACTGCATTTTGCGTATCGCGAGTCCCGCAGTCAGCCCAGCGCCACCGTGTGGGAGGTGGACGCGGTCATCGCCGCGGCCGCGCTCGTGGTGCGGCAGGGCTGCGATGTCGCGATCGACGTGGTGCTGCCGTTGGGGGTACCGCCTTCTCGGTACGACGACCAGTGGATGCGCGCCTGGACCGTGACCGCCGCGGTCACGCTCACCGACGGGCGTAACTGGCGACGTGAGTATCCGGTGATGGTGTTTCCCGGCCCGATGCCCCTCGCCACGTCGCCCCTCGCCACGTCAGCAGGGACGAGCGCCGTCGACACAGAGGTCTAGTACCACCACGCGTTACGGTGTACTCAGCAGCCCCGTGCCCTTCACTTCGATCGCACACGACACGTCAGCGGCGGCATCGCGCAGTCGACGAAACAGCAAAATGTTGACGGTCAACGCCATCGTTCCATCAGCCCCGAACCGTCCACTCAACCGCGTGGTGAGGGCCGTGCTGGTGCGCGCTTGATCCGGCATGATGCGTGGTGACGAGGCGAACGCTCCATCCTGATCAATGACGGTGGGGAAGCGGTCGCCTGCGTCGAAGGCAATCGTCAACGTGTCGGCGCCCGGCGCATGGCGCACCGTAGCCCAGTCCGATGTCTGCGGCGTCTTCGACCAGATGTCTTTACAGGTGGCCGAGCCCGTCGCAACGGCGTCCCCATAGCGAATGAGGTATCGACCACTGACGCCGCGGGCGCGCAGCGTTTGGGTCACCCCGCCGCGCAATGCACGTGCGCCTGAAACGGGTGTCGAGGCCGACACCGACGCGCCGGTCGCGTTGGGCCGGAACTGTACCGTGGTCCCGAATTCCGTCACGATGTGATCAATCGCTTCTTTGCGGAGCTCGTGGCGAAGCCCGGTTCGCATGTCGAGGAACACGACGGCACCCGCGCGCACGATGTCGACGCGTCCTTGCATGCGTGATCCGTCCATCAGGTGAACCTCGTCAAAACGGAGGTCGGGACGGCTCGCGGACGCGCGAGCCGATGGTGTGAGTGGACGGGCGCTTCCAGTCGCCCGGCGCGCGGGTTCCACCAGAACGAGCTGGCTCGAGTCGAGGTTGTTTTTGGGTAAGGCGTTGAGCGTGAGCGAAGGGACTCCGACCCTGCTGCTGGAACGGGTCGGGGCGGCGGACAGCCCCGCGTCCGCCACCGTCGCTCGATTCGCGCTCGCCGCCGTCGTTGCCGGTCGCGGCCGCGATTGAATGGACCATACGACGCGAGCCATTCCCAGCAGATACAACGCCAGCCCCGCCGCTATCGCGAGACGCGCTCTGCGACTCCATGCCGGCGAGACTGATGGGGCCTGCGTTCGGTAGCGACGAGGCGCGACGTACGCGCCAGGGCCGCGGGCGCCGGCCGTGGTGATGCGGCTCACGGTGCTCCGCGCCGCACTGGCCGGCGCACGCACCACGGGGACGCCCGCGACGGATGGCCGAGTGCCTGTGCCTGTGCTTGTGCGTGTACCGGCGCGCGATGGCGCCGCGGTCGACGCCCTCGGCGGCGGCCCGGCCCGGACGGACGGCGGTGCTGCCGCCGATGGCGACGACCGCATGGGTGCCGCGGCGCGCGCGACGTCTTCAATGAGGCGGAATGCGGCGCCCCACGAATCGATCGCCCAGCGCGCCATGTCAGTGGCGACAAAGCGTTCCGCCGACCATTGCATCGCGAACGACGACGCCATCGTATCCCACTCGGCGCGTTCCACCGGCGATGCTGGTAGCCGCTGAGGCAATCCGCGACGGATCGCTTCCAGCAGGAGCTCGGCTAGTGGACGCGTCGCACAGCCCGTTTCGTCGAGCAACCGATTGCGAAAACGCAGCAGCGCGGCCTCCTCCCACGCGGGAGGGTGCTCGGCAACGACGCGACAGAGCGCGCGCTGGACCAGCTCCCGCGAATCGAGGCTCATGAGTGCTGGTCTTCCTGCCAGGTTCCGTGCGGGCAGGCCGTGACTGTCATCGGGTGATGCGCTCGGCGACCAGATCGGCCAGCGTTATGCATTGCTGTGTTCGACCCCACCGGATGATGGCACTGGTTTTCGTTTGAGTTTCGGCGACAAAGCCGGTCGTGGTAAATCGTCCGCGCATGAAAAACTGCCATCGGATGCCGTCCGTGGTGCCAACGGCCGGACCGATCTCGAACGCGCCGTTGGCGTCGACCGTTCCGTTCACGGAGCGGGTTGCGAGCGCGAAGTCGCGCGATCCCGGCTGGTGCTCAATGCGCTCGATACTGGTTCGGCCTGGCGCCAAGACGGCCGCAATGCTCGAGCAGCTCGCGCTCCCGTCCACGACGCGTACGGTTTGGCGCACGCGGTACACGCCGCCGAGGCCGGTGGCCACCGCAGACACCGCATCCTCCGGTCTCCGGTTGGCGTCCGCGGCTACCGCCGGCGTCGTCAGGGGGTCGGCAGGCGGCAGGGGGCGCATGGATTGCCCGTCGATCGCCCGCACGGCGGGCGCGACGGCCGGCAGGATCGCGGCGGCCGTTGCGGCCTGCGACTTCCGATTGGCAATGCCGATCGCGCCCGCCACGAAGACCATGAGGCCCGTGGCGGCCATAACGCCGAACCAGATGCGCTCGGTTCGCTGCGCCTGCGCCGCCTGTGCGGGGCTTACGCCAATACCCGTACTGCGCCATCGCGGTACGGGCCGAGCGGTTGCGGTGGCGATGTTTCCCGAGGGCCGCGTGATCGCCAGGGCCCGTCCACCCGTTCGAGGCGCCGCTATCTTCGCGTTGGCGCCACGGGCGGTCGCGAGCGGAGGCGCCGGCAACAGCGTCCCGTTGCCGTGTGTCGGTGCGGCCCCCCACGACGTCGTGGGTCGCGAGACGCCCGCGGGCTCGAGATCGTGCGACAGGGCAGGGCGTGACACCGCAGCAGGCCCGACGCCCAACGCCGCACCCCACGCGTCCACGACCCATCGTGCCACGTCGGGTTGCAGGTATCGCGTCGCGACGAGATGGTGCACCAGGGGCGCGCGCCGCATCTCCCACGCGTCGCTCGTCGATCCGATGGTGAACCGTGCGCGAAACGTGGCGTCCACGGAGAGCAACAGATTCACGAGCGGGCGGTGGTCGCTCCCGCACGCATCCAACAGCTCGTTGACGACACGCGTCGGCGACGTCTCGAACAGCGACGCGTCGTGTCGCCACGCACCCGCGAGCGCGGTCGCCGCGCGCGCAAAGGCATCAGTCGACGCGGACACCGTCAGGCTCAGCGCAGGGCGTCGAAACGGAGGACGCGGGCGGGTCTCGCGTTGCCAATTCGCACACGGCGACCCGCGATGCATTCCACCGACGCATTCCGACCGACCAGCACGTCGGTATCACCGTCCATGATGTACCATGGCACGTCGCTGGTGTTCACGAGCCACCACTTGCCTTGGTGCTGCGCCACGTAGCCGCGCGCTGTACGATCCGCGCGTTCGTCAGGCAACGCGCCAACCAGTAGGTGCCAGTCGTGCAACGTGAGATGATGCCACAGCACGAGGCTGTCCTGCTCGGAGATGACTTTGTCCCCGGTGTCCTGATGGAGCTCGGCCATGAGCACCGGCGCGGCGGCTCGCTCGTCGCCGCGCAAGCTCGTCATCGGTAACCCCTTTCCAAGAATCGTCCACTTGCCAGAGGACATCGGGAAGAGATGACGCATGGTCTTATACAGCGCGACCTCCCATTCGGCGGCGTCGGCACGCTGCGACGGTGCATGGAGCCCGTGCACGAAGGTTTGCGTGAAACAGTGTGCCAATGCCGGTCCGAGACGGGTGCAGGCCACCTCGATCGCTTTCACGGAGGGGTTGCGCCGATCCGTCGGGTGCTCCACGAAAAGCGCCTGCGCGCCCATCGAGAGTTGCTCGTCCTCCTCGGCGGAGCGCGTGCTGTTCACGCGCTTCCCTTGCAACGGATGACGCTGGAGCAGCAGCTCGTACAGTAGCACGGCAAGCGCGTGTTTGTCGGTCGCGATCGAGGGCTGTGCCTTGTTCGCCAGCACTTCCGGGGCGATGTAGCCCGGCGTCCCCAGCACCGACGGGGGGGCGATCCCCGGAACGACCAGCGAGTCGATGTCGATGATGCACGCCTCTCCGCCCTTCGGATCGACGAGCACGTTCTTGTTCGAGAGATCCGCATGCGCGAGGCCCGCCATGTGCAGCCGGCGCACCGCCCGCGTGAGACGCACGGCGATCTGCAGTCGGGTCAGCAGCGAGCCGCTCTCGGCTTGCGGTACGAACTTGGAGGCCTTGCCGCCGGTGAACCAGCGCACCTCCTTCTCCTGTGCCTGACCAAACCGATCCGTGAAGTAGAAGTTCTTACGATAGGTCGGTGTGACGACGCCAATGGCGGGCCAGACGAGTTGGTGACGCGTGGCGAAGTCGCGCGAAATGCTCTGTGCACCATCGACCATGCCTACGGGCCAGCAGAAGTAGGGCGCCCAGTAGGCACCGTTCGCGGCGAGCGTGGGATTGTATGTGGTCAGGATGCGCGTGATGCGCTCCACCCGCTCGCGTCGATCGCGGAGGCTGCCGTAGTAGAAGCCGACGGCGAAGCGCCGGTCTTTCGTGAGGAAGACGCGCTTCTCGGCGCCGGTGCCAACCGGCTCGTCCTCCAACTGAAGAACGCGCCCGTCGGTCAGGCGGCAGCTAACGGCGCCCATACACTCCCCACTCTGCGGGCCACGCACAGCGTTCGATCATCGTTCTCGCCGCGCTTCTCGAATGACAGCCACTCGACCAACGCACGCACCGGATCCGGCGCGTTCAGCACCGTCGTGGTGTGTGCGGGCGACACGCCCGCGGCGGTCGCGTGCTCGGACGATACCCCGTGCTGCAACTGCTGGTACAGCGCCGCCGCATGGCGCGGCAGCGGATACCAGGGATCCTCCACGCCATCACTCGCCAGCAGCACCGCGGCGCATCCGGCCGCCGGCTGCACCAACACCGACTGCTGCAGTCGCGCCAATGCGCCGGCGTCCGGCAAGAAATGGGCGACTTCGCCGGAGAACTCGCCGGCGTCGCCCTGCATCGGTTGACTCGTGCGGCCGTCGTCGTGCAGCCAGATGATGCCGCCATCGCCGACTTGCAGGAGACCGATGGCGTCGTGATGCAGCGCGGCCACCAACAGGGTGGTGCGCAACGCCCGGGGAGCACATCCCGTGCGGTCGGCAAACGCCTGCATCGCCTGCTGCACGTTGCTGGCGGCGGTCAGGAGCGCGGTGTGGAGGGCGGTTGCCGGCACCGCGCCGCCGCGTGGCGGCGCGGCCTGCAGCAGGTCTCTGAGCGCGTGCGTGACGGCGTGCACGGCGATCGCGGCACCTAGTCGGCTGTACGGTGCGGACCCCGCACCGTCGGCCACGGCGGCGCACCAACCGTGCTCGCAGAGGAGCACGGTGCCGGCATCCTCCCGATGCTCGCCGCGATGCGCGTGTAAGCGTCCACGGCGCGACGCGAGCAACAAATCCCAGTCGCTGCGTCTCGCCTGCGTTCCCACGGATTCTTCGTGCTCTGGCGCTCCATGCCCGTTGGTCACGCCGGGGGCGATCGCCTCGAGATGCTCACGCCACTCGTCCGGGCACCAGGGCACGGATGGCGTGACCACGGTCCACACGGGTCGCGGAGGAAGTGCTGGCGCCGTGACGCTTTCTGATGATGTGACTGGCTCGTCGCTCACGGAACGATCGTGATGCCAGGCGGCGGCGGTGGCAGGGTGATGCCGCCTCCATCCGCCACGGCGCCGACCTTGGCGCTGGTTTGCTTGATGGACGCCGACACGAACCGGAAGAACGCCTTGAACGCATCCGGCGACATGTCCTGCATCTTGATCACGATTTCGGTGACCTGCTTGAGCGCCTCGACATCGGCTTGATCACCGCAGGCGACCGCAATGATGTTGGCTGGCCGGCGCTCCCGAAGCTGTTGCGCGTACATCGGCCAGTCGGCGTCGGTGGGCGCGCCGTCGGAGAGAATGAACACCAGTGGTCTCCAGTCGCCCTTCTGATCAGCCGTGGTGCGAACCAACTCCCGTTCGAACGAGTCGAGCAGGAGGCGCAACCCCGCGCCGAAGTTGGTCGTTCCGCTCGCCGAGAGTTCCGGCGGATTGAACATCGCCACTTCGGTAAGCGGAACGAGTTGCTGGGCGTCGTTGCCGAACGTGAGCACCGACAGATAGGCGCTCTCGATGGACTGCGGATCGCCCAACAAATCGCGATGCAACTGTCGAATGCCGGACTTCACCGACTCGATGGGAGTCCCCTGCATGGATCCTGAGACGTCGGCGAGGATGTAAACGGGAAGGCGACGTGTAGACATCGGTGTCGTGATGAGAGGGCGAGAGGCGGGAAGTCCGGTGCTCCGGCGGTCGCACGATCAACGCGCTGCCGCGCGCTTCGGTTTCGCACCGGCGGTTGCGAATGGCCGAACGGTCCGGGGGGAATGCGAAACCCCGCAATGCCGGTTCGGCATTACGGGGTGGGTTGCGCGGTGGGCAAGAGCCCGTTGCGCAGTTCCAGTCGCCGCGAAGCTACGGCCGATTCATGTTGCCAGCACCTACCCTTGCGGTTCCCGTGGCCGGGGCGGCACTGCTGCTTGCCTTGACCGACGGTTGCACCGGCGTCGCGAGCTTGGCTGTGCTGTCCATCGCCGCCGTCGCTGTGTCGGCCGGCATCCCCAACCCCTGGAAGGGCACGCCGTTCCACTCCGCCCGACCCCACAGGGCAGGGTAGTCCTTCACCATCTGCGCGCCGTACAGCGGCTTGTACGCGCCGTTGTGACAGGTCACACACTGGGCCTTCGGTGCATCACCCTGTGCGCCCAAGCGCACCGCTGGGTACACCGGCTGCAGCGGCGACAGGTAGTTCTGATTCACGTCGCGCAGCATGAGGATGCCATGATACGCGGTGACGCGAGCCGGCGGCGCTTCCTTCCAACTGGCGAACTGACGGCTGTTGTGGCAGTAGGTGCAGTTCACGCCCAACGAACGGGACTGGGACATCATCAGCGAGTACGTCCACTCCGTCTGCTTCACCGAGCTGCGGTTCATGTTCGTCGGCGCAACCTGCTGCGTAACGACACGAGCCCCGTCGCGATCGAGATAGTGCCGGAGATAGTCCGTCTGGTTCGAGTAGAACCAGAGGCCGTTCGGGAGCGGTTTGCCCATGTGACACGTGTAGCAGGTGACGCCGGTGTTCTTCACGTGCTGCGAGTACTGGCCGTTGATCTGGCGGGTCATCTGCAGCATGCGACGGGCCACGAGCTTCGTGTACAGCGGCTTGCCGTTCGGCAGTGTGTCGGACGCGAGATTGGCGATGTTGTGGCAGTAGGCGCAGTTGCCGGTGCCGGCCACCCAGGTGCTCATCGCCACCATCGTCCGATTGAACTCACCGACCGAGATGTCGTTGAGCACCTGCACGTTCTGCCACGGGAGGGGTCCCGGCGGCGACGCGCCCGCAGGCGGCAGCGGTGTGGGGATCTTCACTTGCGCGAACTTCGCCTTCAGGTCGCCATGGTCGTAATTCTGCTCCATGGCCGTTCCGCGGTACCCGGACTGCACCGAGTCCGTTCGAGCATCGCCGCATGCCCCCAACGACAGCATCGCCAAGGGGATGACCGCCGCGACGAGGCGGCGGCACGTGGGTGTCAGGAAACTCACGGTGACTTTCCTCCAGCGGGGGCCACGGGCGGCTTCGCGGTAGCGGGACCGGCTGCTGCCGGCGTCTCTACCGGCGTCGCGAGCGAGTCAACGCGGGCTGAGTCGGCCGGCAGAGAGTCCGCTGGCGTCATCAGGGCCGTCGAGTCGAGCATCATCGCGGGTTGCGGCGCCACGTACGTGGGAAAGGAGTCCGGTGCGGTTCCCTGATACCGGCCACGCAGCAGTTCCTGCTGTTCTGCCGTGAGGTTGTTTTGCGCCGGATAGGGCGATACCAGACCGTGCTTGACACCCCAGAGATACCAGTTGTCCACCACGGTGCCCGTGAGCAGGATACCGATGCCGCCGGTAAACGTCGTGAGCACGGCGAACCACCAGGACCACCGATGGATCGACTCCATCGTCGCGTTGAACCCCATCGTCCAGCGCCAGAAGAGCATGGAGCGTTCGGCCGCCGTACCACGATCGGTGATCTGCTCGATCTCGCGTTCACCGCCGAGACGGGCCACCGCCAGGATCGTCGCCCCGTGCATGGCGAAGAGCACCGCGCTGCCGTACAAGAAGACGATCGAGAGCGCGTGGAACGGGTTGTAGTACAGGTTTCCGTAGCGAATCGAAAAGGCCGACGTCCAGTCGAGGTGCGGGAAGATGCCAAAGGGCACCATCTCGCTCCAGCTACCAACCAGCAGCGGCTGGAAGAAGAACGTGGAGTACAGGAAGATCGCCGAGGCGAACGCCCAAGGCAGATGCGTACCCATGTTCAACGCCGTGGCCCGACGGTACACGCGCAGCCACCAGAGCAGAATGCTGACCGTGAGGAAGAAACCGGCCATCAGATACCAGCCGCCTTGCTGCAGCGGCGGAATGTGCAGTCCGTACTGTGGTGGTGGCGGCTCGAGGGCCAGCCAGGGCAGCTGCCGAATGAATTCGACGGGATCCCAGCCCACGGAGGCCCACATGTTCAGGCCGATGATCTCGAAGGCGAGGAATCCGAAGAGCAGCGAGAACGTGCCGGCGGTTCCAAGATAGATCGGGCCGATCTGCGCATCGCCAAACTTGCCGGCGAGATACGAGAAGGTCCCCGTGCCCGCGCGTCCGCCCGGCGAGTCCTCGATCGGGATGCCCGTCTCGGGGACGGTGCGGACTTGGACGCGCGTGAAGAGATTCTGGTACTCAAGCATCAGGTCGATTCTCCTCAGCGCCAAATCGGAAGATTAAGCCACCAGCCCCACCACTCCGGCCACCCTGACGACCAGAAGGGGCCCGAGATCACGATACAGATCGCGCTCCAAATCGCCGCACCCATGGCTAAAAACATTCCGAGCCGATGAATACCAATCGCGCCGATCGAGTACCCCAGGAGATCGCGGAAAAACACGTTTTCGGTTTCGCTCGTACCCACCGGCGTTCCCTTCTTCGGATTCGTCACGGACAGAATCAGTGACCCATGCATCGCCAAGGCGAGGCAGTTCGTGAAGAAGAACGTGATGGCGATCATGTGCGCCGGATTGTAATGGAAGTGCAGGTACTGATACCCGACGTTCGACACCCAATCGAGGTGGGAAAAGATGCCGTACGGGAAGCCGTGTCCCCAGGCGCCGAGCAACACCGGCCGTATCACCACCAGGGTCACGTACGCGAGGATGGCCGCGCTGTACGCAAACGGGATGTGCATGCCCATGCCGAGCTTCCGGCTGATCTCGGCCTGACGGAGCGCCCAGCTGCCGAACGCGCCGATCGCGCACATCGTAATAATCTGCCAGAGTCCGCCTTCGCGGAGCGGAGCGAAGCCCAGACCATACTTCAGGTCAGGCGGCGCAATAGAGATCTGCCAAAGGTTCCACGTCGGACCCATGGCTGCGCCCCAGACACAAAGCACCGTGCCAAGGACGATAAAGAAGATGGCCGAGACGCCGAAGAACCCTACGTAAAACGGACCGAACCAGAAATCGAACAGATCTCCGCCGATCAGCGTTCCACCGCGTACACGGTACTTCTTTTCAAAACTGAGCATCGCCATGGGCGATTTCTCCAAGCGAGCGTCGAGGGCCAAGGCTGGCGTCGGCCGGAGATGGCTTCGCACCGACACGTGCGAATCGCCACTCCGGCGTGGACGCGCGAAGAGTTACCGGCCGGGCGGGAGCGGCGACATTTCTGCCGCCATCGCCGGAGCCGAAGCTCCAACGGGTGCCTGCACGGCGGACAGCGTCCCGTTCTCAATCCACGAGTAACGCTGCGAACTGAGCAGGATGAAATGAATGACGAACGCGAGTGCGCCTACAAAGCCGGCGACGGCAACCATCACTCGACGCGGGTCATACATCAGCCAAATACGATGCATGACAGCTCCTTAACGGGTGGCGGCAGGTGCGGCCGTGGTCGCATACGTGGCCTTCAGTGACTTGGGCCAGTTCAGCTGGCTAAACGCAAACAGATGCATGAACAACACCGCGCCTGCGATGAACGAGCCGATGCCGCCCATAATCAGGTGTGGATCTAGCCCGATCCAAATGCGATACATATTGGTCTCCTAATACGCTGTTGAAAGGGAAGGTCCGGCGAAGCCTAGAACCAGGGACGCCACGACCACGCCAACAGGTGCGCCATCACGGCGCCCATCACCCACACGCCCGTGCCCGCGATCCAGTACTTGTTGAAGCGGATCGCTTC
>CAITQY010000513.1 GCA_903894655.1 uncultured Gemmatimonadota bacterium | reverse complement strand
TACCAGCCGCTATCGCGCGCGTGGTGCCGTCGAGGGTCACAATCACTTCACCATCGATCGTTGGTCGCACCACGATGCCCTTACCAGACAACTTGGCGAGATCGAACGCATGCACCGGCTGCCCGAGGCCGTGCAGCACATAGTTGGTCGCATCGACCACGTTGCTGATGCTGCGCTGTCCGATGCTCTCGAGACGCTGGCGTAGCCAATCGGGACTCGGACCGACCTGCACACCAGTAATCACCGCTGCGACGTAGCGCGGGCAGCTCACCGTATCGTCGACGCGCACCGTCGCATACGCTCCGGCCGCGCTCGACGGCGCACTGTGGACCGGGACGTTCAGCGCGCCCGGCGCGATTTCCGCAGGACGCTCGGACATCGGCACACCGAGTACGGCCGCGATTTCACGCGCCACCCCCACATGCGACAACAGGTCGGGCCGGTTCGGCAACACGTCAAGATCCAATCGCGCATCGGCGATCGGCAGCACATCGAGCAGCGGAGTGCCGGGTACGACGTCCGTGTCGAGCGCGAGGATGCCGTCGTGCTCCTGACCGAGACCAAGCTCACGCGACGAGCAGAGCATGCCGTTGCTCGTCTCACCGCGGATCTTGCGCTTTTCGATCTTGAGGCCGCCGGGCATGACGGTACCGGTGCGCGCGAAGGGGTACTTGGTACCCACCACGACATTGGGGGCCCCGCAGACCACGTCGAGCAGCGTGCCGCTGCCATCATCAACCTTTGTCACCCAGAGATGATCGGAGTTGGGATGTCGCCCCGCTTCAACCACCTGCGCCACGACGAATGACGCGAGCTCAGCCCCGAGCCGTTCAATGTTATCGAGCGTGACACAGTGGCGACTCAGCGCGTCACCGATGTCCTGTGCGTTGCGCGTGTGCGGCACGAACTGCTTGAGCCATTCATGAGATACGATCATCGCGCGAACTGCTCCAGGAAACGGACATCGGAATCATACAGGACGCGGATGTCGCTGATGTCGTAGCGCGACATCGCGATGCGCGCCGGCCCCATACCGAACGCCCACCCGGTGAACTTCTCGCTATCGAGCCCGGCATCCTCGAGCACGTGCGGATGCACCATGCCGCAACCAAGAATCTCGACCCAGCGCAGTCCCTTGCCGTCGTTCAGATCGACTTCGACATCCATCTGCGCACCAGGCTCGACGAACGGGAAGTACGACGGACCGAAACGCACGCGGCGCGAGGCGCCGTAGAAACGTCGCGCGAACTCGGCGAGTGTCGCCTTGAGATCGACGAACGAAATGCCTTCGTCCACCGCGAGGCCCTCGAGCTGCATGAAGGCCGGGGCATGCGTGGCGTCGAAGAAGTCGCGCCGATACACCTGCCCTGGCGCGAGCACGCGGACGGGCGGCTTGTACTGTTGCAGCGTGCGCACCTGTACCGGCGAGGTATGCGTGCGCAGGACGGTGTCCTGACCGAGATACAACGTGTCGTGCAACTCCATCGCCGGATGATCCGGCGGAAAGTTGAGTGCACCGAAGTTGTACCACTCCGTTTCTGCCTCCGGCCCGAGCGCAATCGTGAAACCGAGCTCGCGGAAAATCTCGCAGATCTCGTCGATCACGAGCGTGACCGGGTGCAAGGACCCGCGCCACGCGCCACGCGCCGGCATCGTCGCATCGAGGGTCGAGGCCCCCGTGGCCGAGGCCTGCCGAGCGGCAAAGCCGTCCAATGCGTCCTGGATGCCCTGCTTCAGCGTGTTGAACGCGGTGCCTGCGGCACGTCGATCGTCGGCCGGCAGCGCACGGAGCGCGCCCTGCAACGTCGCGAGGCGGTCATCCTTGAGCGCGTTGAGCTGGCCCTTGGCGACATCGAGGCGCGTGTCGGGTTCGAGCCCGTCAAGCAGTGCGCGCGCATTTTGCGCGAGGGCATTCGCCTGGGCGAGATACTCGGAAAGTTGCACGAGACGAAAATGGAAATCGGGGGATCGCGACGGATGGCGGAGCGGGTCCGCCGCGGATGCACGAAGGGCCGACATCACATCGATGCCGGCCCAACAACTTAACCATGAACGGCATGGCCGCTCATGCTCGGCTGCACGTGGTCGTTAGGCGGCGACCGTCTTGGCGGCGACCGCTTTGGCGTCGACCGCCTTGCGAACCTGCTCGGCGATGAGCGTAAACGCCTCCGGCTCGCGCACGGCGAGGTCGGCGAGGACCTTACGGTCGATCTCGATACCAGCGGCGTGGAGGCCGTTGATGAACACGCTGTACGACATGTCGTGCATGCGGGCCGCGGCATTGATACGCACGATCCAGAGGCGACGGAAGTCGCGCTTCTTGTTCTTGCGGTCGCGGTACGCATAGCGCCAGCCACGCTCCACGGTTTCCTTGGCGGCCTTCCAGAGCTTGGACCGGCCACCAAAGGCACCCTTGGCGTGCTTGAGGATCTGCTTCTTCCGCTTGAGGCGGACGACGTTGGATTTTACGCGGGGCATAGTAGGTCCTTAGGCCAGAATGAGACGCTTGATACGCTTCACTTCGCCGTTGGTCGCGACCATGGTCGGACGGCGGAGATTGCGCTTACGCTTCGACGTCTTCTTAGTCAGGATGTGGCTCTTGTAGGCCTTCAGACGCCGCACCTTCCCCGATCCCGTTACGGTGAAGCGCTTCTTGGCGCCGCTGTGGGTCTTCATCTTCGGCATATTCTGCTCACGGCTACGGTCAACCGCTCCGATGCGGAAGCGGCCCTGCATGCGATCACGCGCTGCTTACTTCGGCGCGAGAATCATCGTCATCGATTTTCCTTCCATGGACGGTGCGCTCTCGATTTTGGCGAGATCGGTGAGTTCCTGAGCCACCCGATCGACCACCTGCCTACCCAGCTCAGGATGGGCAATTTGTCGACCGCGGAACATCAGCGTCACCTTCACCTTGTTGCCTTCCTCGAGGAATCGCCGCGCATGGCGGGTTTTCGTCTCGAAGTCGTGATCATCGATGCCCGGTCGGTACTTGACCTCTTTCAGATGAATCACATGCTGCTTCTTCTTTGCGATTCGTGCTTGCTTGGCCTGCTCGAACTTGAACTTCCCGAAGTCCATAATGCGGACCACGGGCGGCCGAGCAGCAGCCGCCACTTCGACGAGATCCAGCCCCTGCTCGACTGCTTGGGCGAGCGCCACGTCGACTTCCATGATACCGAGCTGACTTCCGTCGGCGCCGATCACGCGAACGGGGCTGATCCGGATCTGCCGGTTCACCCGTGGCGGACGCTTCGTCGAATCCTGAATAGGCCGTGCTCCAGTGTAAGAAACAGAAAACGCGGACCCCTGACGGAGTCCGCGTCGCGCACCGCGTATCACCCACAATCGCACCCACCGCGGGCGCGAACGAGAGACACGGTGTCGATCGACTCCAGCAGCACACCTCCGCAGCACTGAAGCTCGCGAGAGGGCCGAAGGGTGGGACCGGCGTCGCTGCCGGCCCGCTTCTCAATTGTGAACGCGGCATTGCTGCCCCGTTCAGAGCCGCCGAACAAGAACAACGGCAGCAGTAACGTTAGAAACGTAGGCACCCCAGGCGCAACGTCAAGGGGCACCACCAGTTCCGCGCGAGATTCACTCCGCCAAGCGGTAACTCTTACCATCATGCATGACTCGGCCAAATCCCACCGTGGCGTCATGCTCGAAGATCAGGAGCCAGTCGTCACGAAGGGCGTCAGCGAGCAATGCCCGCTTCGATTCCAGCGTCACGAGCGGTTCCACGTCGTATCCCATGATCCACGGGAGCGGCAGATGGTGCGACGTGGGGACGACATCTCCCAGAAAGCACGCCGTCTCGCCGCCCGACCGCAGGAGTACGCTTTGGTGAAACGGCGTATGGCCCGGCGTCAGTCGAACGGAAATGCCTGGCACAATCTCCCGGTCGCCGGTGATGAAGTCGAACCGGTCGGCCGCCACGATCGAGCCCCAGTTCGCGGGGAAGTAGCTGGCGGAGGTCCGCTCGTTGGCCTGCTCGGCGTACGCCCGCTCACCCGCCTGCACCACGAAGCGCGCATTCGGAAACGTGGGGTGCACTTCGCCGCCCGGGTTGCGCCAGCTGTTGCCACCGGCATGATCAAAATGGAGGTGCGTATTGATGACGAGACGCACCTCCTCAGGCGAAAATCCCGCCTCCCGGATCCCATCCTCGAGCGCCGTACGCCCTTCGGCTCCGTCGTTCTCCACGCCGTAAATCTCGTGAAACTTCGGATTTTCCTTGTTGCCGAGTCCCGTGTCGATCAGTACGAGGCCGTCATCATGTTCGACGAGCAGACAGCGCATCCCGAGCGGAATGCGGTTCTTGCCGTCGGCCGCGAGGCGACGCTCCCACAGGGTCTTGGGGACCACGCCGAACATGGCGCCGCCGTCGAGCTGCTGCCCGCCGGCTTGAATAGCATGGATGCGCCAGCGCCCCAGCGTACGGGTGTCAAGCAACGGATGCGGGAAACTCACGCGATATAGTCCTCGGAAGCAGGAAGCGGAAAGGCACGGCGGCGGCGATCGCTCGCCGTCAGTCGTCGTTTCGCCGTCGGGGCGGACAGCAGTCTTTCGAGCGCGGGCCACGAACGCACGCCCTCGTCTTCGGCGATCCGCAGCATGCGAACGAGCGCCTGAGCGGTGGCGACCGCGTCGCCCTCGGCACGGTGACGTGCCGCGATTTCAATGCCGAAGTATCGCGTGACGTGGTCAAGCGATTTGCGTGGCAGCGCAGGCAGCAGCACCCGCGCCAGGCGAACGGTACAGAGCTTCGGGCCGGCCAGCACATGGCCGATGCTGCGATCGAGCTCGTGACCGACGAAACGCCAGTCGAACGCCGCATTGTGGGCGGTGAACACCTGTCCCGCAAGACGATCCACGACCGTAGGCGCGATGTCCCGGAACGTGGGTTGATCGCGCACCATCTCCCACGAAATCTGCGTCAGCTGGGTGATGTACGGCGGAATCGGACGCTGTGGATTGACCAGCTGCGCGTACACGTCGACCACCTCACCACCTCGCACATGCGCAATCGCGATCTCGGTGATCCGGTCGCCGGCCACTGGGCTTGTTCCGGTCGTTTCGACGTCGACCACGGCAAAGTTCACCTCGCGCAGTGAGCCCGCGGGCACTCCCTCCGACCGGTCATCGCGCCGGTCCAGATCCACGAGGGCTGATGCGCCGGCGGGCGTGGCCGGGATCGCAGCGAGCGCCCAGTGGCCGCTGGGCAGTCGCACGAACTCGGGGTGGCTCGAGAGCAGGGCGACGGACATGCGTTCGGCCGCGTCCGCCTGCAGGCGTTCAACCTTGCAGACGTCGCACATGAGCGTGACGGGGTCGAGTGGACCGGCCGCCAGTCGCTGAGCGGCGCGCGCCGAGAGCGTCGTGGGACGAGACATATGCGGGAAGATAGCGACGGGAGACGGCCCCGCTGGTAAATCGTGGTCCAGCGGTCTAACTTTGTGAAGTATTTCACAAGCCACCGACTCTGCCGTGAAAC